>NZ_JABERK010000061.1:0-27273 GCF_013004315.1 Acinetobacter sp. ANC 5378 | reverse complement strand
AGGATCAGAAAGCTTGTTTGAATCGATGTATTTCATCCGCAGATTATGCACGAATGCTAAGAAATCTTGGGTACGAATATTAACCAAAAGAAGATCATTTTTTGATTTATGAAAGAAGTTTAATGACTAAAAAATTATAGTGCATATGGTCATTACAACGATTTCGAATAGATTCATACGGAAATTTGGACAATTCTTTTTGAATAGGTTGAAGTAAACTAGTTGAAATATATTGTCTGATCTCTCTGTATTCAGGAATTTTTTCTTTCCCAGATAACCAATTCTGAATTTTAACAACAACAAATTTATCGATTTCAAATTCTCTTTTTAAATATAAATTTACATACACATTAATTAAAGAAATGTCATAAAATTTACGTAGTAATGCATATGCATCATTCACCCGACCATTTTCGATTAAAACTAAAATGGACTCTAATGTTCCTTTCATAGCTTCATAAATATAGGTATCAAAATTAAATAAAGCTTTAGTACCTAAGGGTAAGAAATTCGTTACTGTAAAAGACAAACTATCATAAAAATCAACATACTCTTGTAACTGTTCTAAAATTTCATGACTATCATTTTGAGATCGTTTTTTAATCATAAATCACCCCTTCCATACCCTAAACCTTGCCATGAGCCAAATGAGCAACGGCCAGAAAATGGTGTTGATGATATCGTGCAGACTGGCTCCAATATGCCACATTCCATAATTGATTAAATCATCATGGGCATCAAACAGCTCTGCAGTAACCGCAACAATCAGCACAGCCCCAATTGCCCATTTCGATTTCAATTGACGATAGTGAAAAAAAGCCACAATAAAGAATAACGCTAGCCCTGCATAAATATGTAAAGCATCACGTGATAATTCAGTAAAATTAGTGATATAAATTTTAAGTTCTTGAAATTTGGATAAATACATAGCTAAATTTTATTTTTAAGATCTTCTATAAAAGCATAACCCGAGTTCTGCATCCTGCAAAACTCGAGTATATAAGGTTGTGCTTTTCAAATCATATTTTTATTATATTCGTGCTATCCATTGCTGCATCATATCCATGATGACTTACCATCAGCCCAACATCGTCTTCCATAATGGGATTTTCCTTTCCCCACTCCTTGGCTGATGAGTCTAGATTAAACAGAAATGGAAAAAAGAACTATTCGCAATTAGCCTAAATCAATGTAAGCCATTTCGTACACTTTTCCTTTAATTGCCTTGGAGGTACTTTCGGGTCATTTTTTATAGTCCTGTGCAATTTCATCAGTCACTAATTTTTCTTCTTTTTCTGCTTTTTCAATGCCTTCCTGAATCGCTTCGTGTGCTTCCTGTTCATCTGCATCGGTTTGTTCCAACTCATCTTGGACTTGCTCAAAAACACGACTGGTTTGCAAGACTACATATACAGGAAAATGATCCGATCCAATATGAGGTAAACGCTGCATTTTTACCAAAGCAAAATCGGTACTATGAAAGATATGATCCAGTGACCAGCGCAACAATGGATAATCTGCATGAAAAGTATTGACGAAATGTCGCCCTACTCGTGGGTCTAACAGTCCGCTAATCCGCTGAAATAACCGTGTTGTGCGTGACCATGCCACATCATTCAAATCTCCCATCACAATACAGCTTTCATCCAAATCTTTAATTTGATCCCCGACAATTAAAAGTTCAGCATCTCGGAGGGTGGAATCTTTAGCTTCGGTTGGGCTTGGCGGTTTAGGGTGCAAGCAATAGAGTTGTACAGATTGGCCTGAAGGTAAAATCACCGTGGTATGAATAGAAGGAATTTCATCACTTAAAATGAATTTGACTTCGGTATCTTTCAACTCAAGACGGCTATACAGATGCATGCCATACAAATTATCCAACGGTACCGGCACACGATATGGATAATCTTTTTCAATCACTGCAAGTGCATTTTGCCAGGTCTGATCTGATTCTAATGTTAAGATCAAATCAGGTTGATGTTTTTGAATCTGTTCAATCAACAAGTGGTATTTATCATTTGTAGTCAATACATTGCAAACAATCAAAGAGATTTGCTTCTCTGGATTGAGCTGATTCTTGCGAACTTTTTTGACCTGCTTTTTCCAGACAAAAGTATAAGGCAGCACCATTTTCAGTTGATAAGCCAATGCCGCAATCAACGCAATCAAGATAATTTGACGCCATAAATCCCAGGGCTGATCCCAGACCAATAACAGGACAAAAGCAATCAGTCCCAAAACTAAAATTTGCAAACGTGGAAAATCAGCACCTCGAATCCACCATTCATCTCGTGGAATCAATGACCAAAATGTCAGCCATATGACAAAAACTGAAATTAACTCCACCCAAATCATAAGCATCTGCTCTTTGATAGCTTCTAGTTTTTCTATGATGAAATAACTTTATCAATTTTGTATGTAACATAAACAAGATATTTCGCTCAATAATATTGATGTTTTCATTGTGTAGTACTTGCAGTTGCGGTCGCTTTTGATACACTCAAGCCCCCTTTTATTTTTTTACGCACCGAGGCAAAGTGACATGAAAGTAGGTCTGGTCGGTTGGCGCGGGATGGTTGGTTCTGTCCTCATGCAACGTATGGTTGAAGAGAATGATTTTGCTCATTTTGAGCCATTCTATTTTTCTACCAGTAATGCTGGTGGTGAAGCCCCTGCGTTTGGTGGTAAGACTGCCCCAGCACTTATGGATGCATCAGACATTAGCAGTCTGAAGCAAATGGATGTCATTATTACCTGCCAAGGTGGTGACTACACTTCTGAAGTTTTCCCGAAACTCAAAGCGGAAAACTGGAACGGTTACTGGATTGATGCGGCATCTACCCTGCGCATGGATGATGAAGCCATCATCGTGCTTGATCCAGTCAACATGAACGTGATTAAAGATGGTTTAGTCAAAGGTACTAAAACATTTGTGGGCGGTAACTGTACCGTTTCATTGATGTTGATGAGCATGGGCGCGCTTTACCAAAACAATCTGGTCGAGTGGATGACTGCCATGACGTATCAGGCCGCATCAGGTGCAGGCGCACAAAACATGCGTGAGCTGATTACAGGTATGGGTTATTTATATAACAATACCAAAGACCTGTTAGATGACCCACGTTCACCAATTCTAGACATCGACTCTAAAATTGCATCTTTGCAACGTGGCGAAGGCTTCCCTGCTGCCAACTTCGGTGTGCCTTTAGCCGGCTCTTTGATTCCATATATCGACAAACAGCTCGACAATGGTCAATCAAAAGAAGAGTGGAAAGCGCAAGTTGAAACCAACAAGATTCTAGGCAACCAACAAATCGTGCCGATTGATGGTCACTGTGTTCGTATTGGTGCAATGCGTTGTCACTCTCAAGCTTTAACTTTAAAGCTTAAGAAAGACGTACCTTTGGATGAGATTGAAGATATGATTCGTCAATCTAACCCATGGGCGAAAGTCGTTCCAAATACTCGTGAAGCATCCATGACTGACCTGACTCCTGTAGCCGTTACCGGTACATTGTCTGTTCCTGTAGGTCGTTTACGTAAACTGAATATGGGTAAAGAATACCTGGGCGCGTTCACTGTCGGTGACCAGTTGCTTTGGGGCGCTGCAGAGCCTTTACGCCGTATGCTTCGCATCTTAATTGAATATAAAAATGCTTAATTTCCAAAGTTAAGAAAATAAAAAGTCGGTCACAATTGATCGGCTTTTTTTATGTATCCTTTATGTTACTATTTTACAATACTTCAACATCTCGTTAATCTACAACTTTCGCAATGCGATACAAGACCGAGCTAAAAATTAAGATGACCGCATATAACAAATTAAAGATTGCCATTTTAGCCATTATCGCTTCACAACCCATTCATGCGATTACTATTGATCCTATTCAAATCCAGTCTGCACCGGGCGAATTACTCTATGCAGAAATGAATTTCCGCCAAGCGGATCCTAATTCACAAATACAAGCCAGCTTGGCCAGTACAGCAGACATCTCCACTTTAGGCGTTGCCCATCAACCCCCTGGACATCTTAATTTTTTTACCCGTCGTGATGGCTCGGGTAATGGCGTGATTACCATTACCTCTTCACGCCCTTTAACCGAAGCTGAACTGAACATTATTATTAAAATTCAGGAAGGCAACTCGACTCGGTTACAACATATTAAAACACCGCTACAACGTAGTCCTGCAAAAACTCAGGCGCGAGTTTTAGGCAATGAAAAACCTTTAACGCCTATCACCATTGTCAGTGAAAAAGATATTGCCTTGCACTTGCCTGAAAGCACTCAATATCAGGTTGCAAAAGCACAACCGGCGGCATATCAATCTTTTGAAGCTCCATTAATGGTACAAAAAGCAGCGCCACCCCGCTTAAATGCCATAACTCCGACACCTGTGGTCATCTCATCAATGAGTATGCCGTCAGCACAAGCCAATAAAACCACGGCAGCTGAAGTAAAAACATCCACACCAGAACAAATCACGACAAAAAATCAGATCAAAGACAATTCTCTTACGTCGAATAAAATGACGTCCAATACAAGTTTTTCTGCAGACCCATTAGTGAAAAAATATGCAGAATCACCGACTCAAAAAGTAGCCGAAAATAAAATAGCGAATAAACCAGCTGAACAAGCGACTGCAAAAACCAAACCGGAAGTGCCTGCACCTACTCCTAAGCAACCCAAACAACAAAATGAGCCTGTAGCTACCGCACAAACCACTAAGCATGTGGTGCAATCTAATGAATCGCTTTGGGCGATCGCGTCACGGGTCGCAACTGAGCAAAACCGTCCGATCGGCGAGGTCATGAAACAGATCAAAGCGAACAATGAACACGCCTTTATTCAGGGTGATGTGAATCGCTTACGTCGTGGTGCAGCATTGAATTTAAACACCACCAATAGTCCAAAAGAAGATAAAAAAGTCAGTGTTTCGAATGTAGCAAAAACACCGTCTAACCAATCGGGTAAAGCCAAATACCGCCTAAATCAAGCGGAGATGAGTCTGGTTGCAGAGAAAGAACAAGATTCAGCCAGCGGTTCTGCTAAAAAGAACACAGAAAAAAACCAAACATCGAACGAGTTGTCATTAAAAGTTATGACATCGCGTAAAAAAACCGTTAAATTACAGAGAAACGTAACACAGTTAGAATTGGCATTGCGTCACAAGGATCACAGAATTCAGTTATTAAATACTCGTCTTGCTCAATTGCAACAACAATTGAAAGCACAACAAGTAGAGAAGAAGCCAACACACTAAGGTGTTATACAATTTGATTTTTTTGGATGAGTTTCATTGATAACAACTCAATCCTGCAAGGGGTAACAACATGCTGCTTTATGTGATTCCGTTTATATTATTATTAGTGATCGCAATTGTATTAAAAAAGCGTGACACAAATAAACAAGCAGAGCAAACGTCCACATCTAAGGCGAAAGCTAAAAAAGGAAGCTCGGCAAAAAAGACCCCGCAAAAAACTCAAATTGTGAAAAATACGGTTATTGAGAAGAAAAAAACCACTCCTTTATCTGCTGATGTACGCAATAAAATTGAAGCTTTAATCCGTGAGCGTAACTTTTTCTCTGCTGAAGCACAGATTAACCAGGCATTAAACAAAGACAATTCTCAGCATGAATTGTATTTACTGTTGCTGGATATTCACATCTTGCAAAAAGATGAGTTTGCAATAAAACAACTTATTAGCCATCTTCGTTCATTAGAGCTTGATGAGATTTTAGAACAAGCACTTGCTAAAAAAGCAGCCCATGACAAAGAAGCAGAAAGTTCTAAAGATACCATTGAGTTTAAACTAGAATCTTCAGTTCCGGCACCTACTCATACAGTACCGACTGAACAAAAAAATACTGCTGATTTTGATGCATTAATGAATACTGCTGCACCCTCTGCGACAGCATCTCATCAATCTTTCGATCAATTACAGCAAGAATCACTTTCAACTAAAACCGAAGCGGTTGAAGAAATTCAGCCCCTAGATTTCAATACCTTTTCTTTTGATCAAGCTCCTGTAGAACCTCCAAAAGTAGAAGTACCTACCTCTACTGTTGAAGAAATAAAACCTTTAGACTTCAGCACACTCTCTTTAGATCCGAGTCCTGCAGCAGTCACTCCTAAGCAAGAAGTGACTCCAGTAACAGAAGAAATCAAACCTTTAGATTTCTCTTTTAGTTTAGATACTCCTGCAGCAGAGCAAACAACGACAACAGCTGATGCAAAGATTATTGATGAACCTGTTGTTAATGAGAAAGCTGAATTTAATTTTGATTTCTCACCTACAGAAACTGTTACACCGACTGAAGCAAAAATTGCAGTTGAAGAAACCAAGCTAAGTCTAGATTTAGACTTTAATTTAGAACCAGCAACGACAACTGAACAACAGCCTGTAGAACCCACTCCAGCAAAAGCTTCAGGTGTGAGTTTTGATATTAGCAATATCAGCTCATCTGCATCTAAAGCAGATCAAAATGATCCGCTGGTTCAATCTTTCCCTGAACTGATTGAAGTCAATGAAATCAGCCTGAATTTAGATCTTGCACAGCAATATATTCAATTGGGTGCTTTTGAATCGGCACGTGAATTATTAGCAGAGCAAGAAACTGACTATACTGCTGAACAACGTCAACAAGCCGATCAGTTACGCAATCAGATAGCTTCTTAAGTTATTTGGCTCTACTATGAAGCAGTCATCATTGACTGCTTTTTTATTATGAAAAAAATAGCTTTAATTTATATGGGTGGAACATTTGGTTGCAGTGGTGAGCCACTGAGTCCCATGCCTGCCGAAAATTTTATCCTCCAGTTACAACGCGTTCTTCCTTTGCATCTTAATATTGAATGTTTTGTTGCACCTAGCATAAAAGACAGCAGTGCCAGTACTGCAACTGACTGGCTGCAATTGATTCAGTTGATTCAGAATTTACAACTTAAAAATTATCAACATTTCGTCGTGATCCACGGCACTGATACCCTCAGTTATGCCAGTGCGACACTTGCTCGATTTCTGGGACAATCCGCACATGTGGTACTCACGGGTAGTCAATATCCATTACTGAACATAAATGGAACCAATACCCGTGAATTTACCGATGCCATCGATAACCTTAATTTTGCCCTCGATGCGGTAGTAACAAGTGCTGTCGGTGTGTATTTGGCTTTTCATCATCAGCTTATTCACGCCCAAACGGCGTTAAAGCAGCATACGACTGAATTAGAGGCATTCGCTGGGTTAAATGCCAAAGAGAACCTAATCACACATCAGCAAAGCTATGTCGTCCATGAACGTGATATTGAGAAGGCACACTCATTTAACTGCTTAAGTTTAATGGCACAACCGATCGCCATAGAACAACAGATTAAAAACTTAAAAAATTTACAACAACATCCCCCTCACGTTCTGATTTTACAAGGCTTCGGCACAGGTAATTTGGCAGTCAATCAGGAATTTATTGCTACGCTTTATACTTTACAAGCTCAAAGCTGCGCGATTGTTCTTACCACTCAAGTCCCTTTTGGCACGATTAACCAACACTATGCCGTGAGCGAATGGACTCAGCATGCCAATATCATCATCAGTGATTGCTTGGGACATGCAGATCTTTATGCAAAAGCACTGCAAATGTATTTACAATACGACAGTGTAGACCAGTGGCATGCCCACTGGCATGATTCAGTGTAAATAGAGGTAAATATGCAGCGTTTTGCGGTCGGTATTGAGTTTTCTGGGGTTGAGTATCGAGGATGGCAAACTCAGCAATCTGGCGTGCGTAGCGTACAGGAAACCATTGAAAAAGTACTGTCCAAAGTCGCAAATGAACCGATCATGTTACATGGCGCAGGTCGTACCGATGCCGGCGTGCATGCCACCAATATGGTGGCGCATTTTGATACTCATGCCATCCGCAGTATTGATGGCTGGCTGATGGGCTCAAACAGTCAACTCCCTAAAGACATTTCAATACAATGGATTAAAGAAATGGATATGGCATTCCATGCCCGTTTCAAAGCACAAGCACGACGTTATCGTTACGTGGTGTACAACAATCCGGTGCGTCCCGCGTTACTCTATAAACAAGTCACCCACGTGTATTATCCGCTTGATGCAGATAAGATGATTGAGGCTGCGAAAAAATTTGAAGGCACACACAACTTCGAAAGTTTCCGCGCCGCAGCGTGTCAATCCAATCAGCCTGTCCGTCATGTCAGTCATTGCCGTTTAATCCGTCACGGTTGTTATTTGGTGCTCGATATTCAGGCAGATGGTTTTTTACATCATATGGTACGTAACATCATGGGATGCTTGCTTGAAATTGGTCAGGGTATGTATGAAATTGACCATATTGACGAAATTTTTGCTGCGGAAGACCGTAAAGCAGCGGGCATCACAGCCCCACCTGATGGCTTGTATTTTATTCATGCCGATTATCCTGAACAATTCGAATTACCTAAAGCCCCTCTAGGTCCGCATTGGCTGAATATGCCGGAATAATTTACTTCCAGAAAAATTGTGCTTGTGTCGGTGTAAAGTGAATCGAAGCTTCACTCCATTGCTGACCTTTTAAAATTTGTTCAATACATTGAACAGGATATAAATGATCAGCAGGCTCAAATTTTTCATATTCTGAGCCTTCTTTCTGCTTCACTAGATAGCTTGTTTCTACAACTCTTTCACCAACAGCATGATTTTGCACACAAACCATTTTTGCTTCAAGAAAAGAGTCATTTAACCCTTCTAGCATACATTCGGCAGCCGAAGCGATAAATTGATCCTCTGAAGGATCAACAGATTCTGTTTCTGGCTGTTCAGTTTGATTGAAAAGTCGGGCCAAAGTCTTCATCATTGTGCTGAACATACGCGTATAAATTCCTTATTCAAATTTTGAAGTAATTGTTTTGAACTCTCAGGCTTTAATTACCGCTGCTTTCGCTTCCGATATTCCACAGGCGTTTCATTGGTCCAGCGCTTAAAGGCACGATAAAAAGTGCTAGGTTCAGAAAAACCGGTGAGATAGACAATTCGCTCAACACTCTCGGCCGTATTCGCCAAAAGCTTTTTCGCCAATCGACAGCGATAATCGGAAAGAATTTGCTGGAAACTTGTATTGGCTTCACTGAGCTGAGTCCGCAAACGGCGTGGTGTAATATTCAAATGCGTCGCAACTGTTTCTAAGGTCGTTTCACCACTTTCTAGCGTTGAACCGATGGCACGGCGAACCTCACCGACCAAATCATAGCGTGCAAGTTCTTGCAGCTTTTCAAGCGCCAGTTGCTCATGTAACTGCAATAACTCAGGCTCTGCTTGCCATAATTGATAATCCAGAATGGCAGGATCAAAATACAGACGTGTTTCCTTTTGACCTAAGCTCACCGGACATTCGTAAACCCGAAAATATTCCTCGGCAAAAGCGCCCTGACTAAAATTAAAGTCGATATAAATCGGCTGAAAACGACCTTCAGTAATAAATTTAAAGAAGCGCAATACCCCTGACATCGCACATTCAGAAAAATGACGATTGACCAAATTGTCCGACCAAGCGCCCTGTTCACCGTTAGTGAGATAGCAACGATCATCTTCAATAATCAGTTTTGCATGAAATGCATCACTGATCAGTCGTTGATAAGCCAAGGCCCGCTTTAGCCCTTCACCAAAGTTTTCACTCGAAATAAACAGATGTTCAATCACCTGTCCACGATATAAAGGCAGGTGTTCACCTAAATGCAAACCAATGTCAGGATCTTTACTTACCTCCTCTGCAGCCACCCAAAAAGCATATTGAGCACTGAGCGGAGTACGATCATTGGTTTCAACCTGATTTAAGGCCACACCAGCTTTTGTTAAAATTTCTTCAGTTGGCAAACCTGCACGACGAATGGCTTGGTAGCCCAATCGCAAAACAACCGATGCATCAGTTAGCTGACCCACGCAAAGACCTTCCTTGTATGTTATTCATTTATACTTAAAAAGATTAATTTTAGATTAACTGCGATTGACCAAACTGACAACAGAACAATACGTTTTTTTGTAGAAAATATTTAAACCGATGGTTCGCTTATTTAACTGACAGATGATCGGGCAAAGCCGCATTGCGCCTTGTTTTATGCAAAAAAATTGACTATAATTTGCGCCTTTCCAATTTATTCATTCAGGTAGGCTATGGCCAATAAAGAGGAACTCATCGAGTTCGAAGGCGTTGTCACCGAGACGCTTCCTAATACTATGTTCCGTGTACGTTTAGAAAACGGTCATGAAGTGATTGCTCACATCTCTGGTAAAATGCGTAAACACTATATTCGTATTTTAACTGGCGACAGTGTTAAAGTAGAAATGACTCCTTATGATTTGACCAAGGGTCGTATTACTTATCGTGCACGCTAAGTTTTAGCGAAAGCAAAAGCCACTTTAAAAGTGGCTTTTTTTATGGTCTGTATACTCCGCTACTGACCGTGTATCAAACAACAACGTTCATTGACACTTTATCCATTTAAAATAAAATTTTATCCAATGGAGAAAGCAATGTCATTTCTTCACTGCATGAGTTTATTGACCACGCTTTGCCTGTTGTATGGCTGTGCCACTTCTCCAACCACTACAGCACAACAACGTGATACCTATTTACAACAATTTATTGGGCAGAGCAGTCAGACAATTCAAACCAAGTTAGATTTAAGGCAATTAGGCTATCAACAAGTATTATCGCCTAGCGTAGATAATCAGACGCTCACTTATACGGTGATTCGTCCCATCACCATTCCGATGCCCATGGCACAGAATCCTGCCGACATCGATTCTGGCGCAATCCCCATACAAATCACGCCTAGAGCGCAAAGCTATGACCTGAACTTGCAATGCAAAATTGTCTACCGTTTAGAAAATAACATTGCCAAGTCTGTTCACTATACAGGCCGAACTTGCTAAATCAGGTCTAAATATCCATAAAAAAAAACGCAGCACTTTGGCTGCGTTTTTTTTTATTTTAATCTAAACGCTTAGTTCAAAGCTGTCACTACAGCTTGACCCATTTCAACAGTCCCAACTTTGTTCATGCCTTCAGACATAATGTCTGCTGTACGCAAACCTTGGTCAAGAACATTCCCTACCGCAGCTTCAATGGCTTGTGCTGCAGTTTCTTCACGGAAGGTATAACGTAGCATCATCGCTACAGAAAGAATCGTTGCAAGTGGATTTGCCAGGTTTTGACCTGCGATGTCTGGTGCTGAACCATGACAAGGTTCATACATGCCTTTGCCATTTTCATCTAAAGATGCAGATGGCAACATACCGATTGAACCGGTCAACATTGCAGCTTCATCAGACAAGATATCACCGAACAAGTTAGAAGTTACAATCACGTCAAACTGTTTTGGTGCACGTACCAACTGCATTGCTGCGTTATCCACATACATGTGTGACAAGTTGATCTCTGGATATTCTGCTTCTTTCATTGCAGTCACTGTTTGTTTCCAAAGCTCAGTCACTTCAAGGACATTGGCTTTATCAACAGAACAGACTTTACCGCCACGAAGACCCGCAAGCTCAAACGCCACTTTCGCAATACGCTTGATTTCAGACTCTGAATAAACATCAGTGTTAAAACCTTGTTTCTCGCCGTTTTCTAATTCACGAATACCACGCGGTTGACCGAAATAGATACCGCCAGTCAATTCACGCACAATCAGAATATCCAAACCCGATACGATTTCTGGTTTTAAGCTCGAAGCATCTGCCAATTGCGGATATAAAATCGCAGGACGCAAGTTAGCGAAAAGATTGAGTTCACTACGTAATTTCAACAGACCGCGTTCCGGACGAATTGAGCGCTCAATCGTGTCCCATTTAGGACCACCGACCGCACCCAGTAAAATTGCGTCGGCTTTTTTTGCCTGTTCCGATGTCTGTTCTGGATATGGAGCACCATGCGCATCAATCGCCGCACCACCCAATAAACCTTGTTCCCAAGTCAAACCTAAATTGAATTTTTCATTTACGCGTGTGAGTACTTGCTCTGCGGCTTTTACAATTTCAGGGCCGATGCCGTCACCAGCTAAAATCAAAATATGTTTAGACATGAGATTTTCCATTTTTCAGAGTCAGTCATTTGACTGAGGTGGATTTTAAATTTTTTTGTTCTACAAACTCGCCTAAGCCGTTCAGGACATTATAGGGTTTGCAGAAACGCCGAATCGTTTGTTGTTGTTGTTGAAGTTCCACACACAATGGATCAGGTGCAGAGGCATTCAACAAATTACCTTTATGATGGCTTCGGTCACGATACATCTTAAAGGTATAGTGTTTTTGCGAATTAAAATTGTGAATGACATGCAGTGTTTCCGCACGATCTTTCGAGATCGGATAGAAACGGATCACCAATTCATACTGCCCTGTCGGTACAGACAAAAACAAAGGATTGGCGTCATTTAACGACTTGGCTTTTAAACGAACAATCCCTTGTTGAATTGCGTCACGACTTAACCGATGACTTTGGGCATCGACAATGTGAGTTTGATCCAAACGCTCAAATTCACATTGCTCCGTCCCCGCACAGAAAATCAACGCATTTAATTCTGTCGATTGTGTTTCCTTCACCTGTTTAACACGTACTGTATCAATGCTTTGGCATGCACTTAAGGATGCGACCATAAGACCAAGTACAGCAAGCTGACCGTAAACCTTTGCCACTGTTCGAGCCCCCCTCTCACCAATTAAAGCCAACGAGATATTTTTATGGACTCGATATTAGCAAGAGTTAGCCGCCGATACTACTAGCGCTGAAAATTCAAACAATTAACCGCGAATTTCCTGAAATACCCAAGGACGAGATTGCTTGGTTTTTTCTTCATAGGCACGAATATCATCCGCTGCTTGAAGGGTTAAACCAATATCATCAAATCCATTTAACAAGCAGTGCTTACGGAATGGATCGACTTCAAATTTAAATGCTTCACCACTTGGCGTACGCACTTCTTGTGCTTCCAAGTCGATAGTAAGTTGATAACCTTCAGTTGCAGCACATTCTTTGAAAAGCTGATCAACAATTTCTTCAGGCAAAATCACGGGCAACATCCCGTTTTTAAAACTGTTATTAAAGAAGATGTCTGCATAACTTGGTGCAATCACGGTACGGAAACCGTATTCATTCAAAGCCCAAGGTGCATGCTCACGGCTTGAACCACAACCGAAGTTGGCACGTGAAATCAATACCGTCGCACCTTGATAACGTGGTTGGTTCAATACAAAGTCAGGATTGATTGGACGAACTGAATTATCCTGTCCTGGATAACCTTCATCCAAATAACGCAATTCATCAAATAAGTTTTCACCGAAACCGGTACGTTTGATCGATTTCAAAAACTGTTTTGGAATAATTAAATCGGTATCGACATTGGCACGGTCTAATGGTGCAACGATACCTTGTTCAACGGTATAAGCTTTCATGTTTTGCTCCCCTTAGCCCAATTAGAATGAACGAACATCAACAAAGTGACCGGCAATGGCTGCTGCTGCTGCCATAGCTGGACTCACCAAGTGAGTACGACCGCCATTGCCCTGACGACCTTCGAAATTACGGTTAGAGGTTGAGGCACAGTGCTCGCCCGGCTGCAATTTGTCAGCATTCATGGCCAAACACATTGAGCAACCCGGCTCACGCCATTCAAAACCAGCTTCTAAAAAGACTTTATCCAAGCCTTCAGCTTCAGCTTGCTGTTTCACCAAACCGGAACCCGGAACCACCATCGCCTGTTTAATTGAAGGTGCAACTTTACGGCCTTTAATCACTTCAGCAGCAGCACGAATATCTTCAATACGCGAGTTGGTGCACGAACCAATAAATACGCGGTCTAACTGAATATCTGCCAATGCCTGACCGGCATTTAAACCCATATATTGATAAGCACGGGTCCAGTCATTGCGTTGTACGTCGTCTTTAGCCTGTTCCAAAGTCGGTACAGATTCTGAAACAGGAATCACCATTTCAGGCGATGTTCCCCAAGACACTTGTGGCTCAATCTCTTCACCTTGCAACACCACTACAGTGTCAAAATGTGCGCCTTCATCAGAATGTAAAGTATTCCAGTAGGCAACAGCCTGATCCCACTGCTCACCTTTCGGTGCGTAGTTACGACCTTTAACATATTCGATGGTTTTGTCATCAACAGCCACCATACCGACACGTGCACCGGCTTCAATCGCCATGTTGCACACAGTCATACGACCTTCGATCGACATATCACGGAATACTTGACCACCAAATTCAATCGCGTGACCTGTACCGCCGGCAGTACCAATTTTACCAATGATCGCTAACACGACATCTTTTGGTGTTACGCCTTGACCTAATTTTCCATCAACACGCACCAACATGTTCTTCATTTTCTTTTGAACCAAGCATTGCGTTGCCAATACATGTTCAACTTCTGAAGTGCCAATTCCGTGTGCCAAGCAACCAAATGCACCATGAGTCGCCGTATGCGAGTCACCACACACCACGGTCATACCCGGCAAAGTCAAACCTTGTTCAGGACCCACCACGTGCGCAATACCCTGACGAATATCATTGATTTTAAATTCAACGATATTGAAAGCTTCACAGTTGTCATCCAAGGTTTGCACCTGGATACGTGAAGTTTCATCTTCAATACCGGCAATCCCCTGATCACGTTCAGCTTTTGAGGTTGGTACATTATGGTCTGGAGTTGCAACATTGGCACTTAAACGCCAAGGTTTGCGACCTGCAAGCTGTAAACCCTCAAAAGCTTGTGGCGACGTTACTTCATGTAATAAATGACGATCGATATAAAGTAAGGCTGAACCATCATCTCGTTGTTTTACTAAATGGTCATCCCACAATTTGTCATACAAAGTCTTTGCTTTTTCGGTATTGCCTGCCATGTCGACGCGCTCCATAGAACTGGGTAATGCTTTCATTAACTTCGATTATAACCACGTATTCGCATAAATCTAATTTATCATTTTTATTAGTTTGAAAACTTTTTGGAATTAGTTTTTAGAATCTAAAAACCCTGAATTGTTGCAAAATTTCATATCCAAGCTTTCAAACCAACACCCTATTTCCACACAGTTTTATTGAATAACTAAAAGATTAATCATTGCGGTATAGGAAACTCAGCTTTCCATAAAACAAGTGAATCTATGCCGCATACCCAACTTTAATTTAGATACACATTGAGTGATTGCCAAAGTTGTAGAGGTCTAATACGTCTCTATTTAGAGGACTGCTCTTTGTGCTCTACCAGTTCCTCAATGGCCTTGAGTAATTCAGCCTTGGCCTGACTACACTCAGCAGCGGCTCTGTTTTCGTCGCCTTCATCATCTGCGATTTCATAGACACCCATCCGTTTTTCGACTGCTTCTTCGAAAATATCCAGCAAGTATTTAATATGTTTAATGTCCATGATTTATCTCCTGTTAGGAATACATCAGTAATTGATACTGTTTACTTGTTTTTGTAATTGACTCACTTTTAAATCTATAAAACCGATTAAAAATAACTAAAGATTCGTTTTTACAGATCAAATAAGATTAATTATCATTTAGCCATACTCCAAGAGAAAGATTGAGGAATCCCCCATGGCGCATATTCAAAAGTTTGTTGATTACAACCAGAAAACCTTAAAAAAGACCTTCAGCTATTACATCATGCACATCACAATTGCCATGTTGGTGGGCTATTTCGTAACAGGAAATATCTGGATGGCATTAACCCTCAGCTTGCTTGAACCGACGATTCAAGCCATTGCCTTCTTCTTTCACGAAAAAATTTGGGAAAGAAAATCATCAAATATGCAAAAACGGAAGAATTTTTCGACCTAAGATGCTTGAGATATCACGGGTTCCGACTTTCTCCTTTTTCAACAGATCACTCTACTTATATAGGGTGATCTGTTTCTTTATACGACTCAAATTCACATCTTTATACATTTTTTATGTATAGATTTTTATGATTAGATTCACATTTAATATAAAAATATTTTATAATTACTGCAATATTGTATAACCAGACTATCACTATGAATCTTGCCGCCTTTGAAGCGTTTGTTAAAGTCATGGAAACCGGCTCTATTTCTATGGCTGCCGATCTGTTGTTTATTACCCAGCCGGCAGTGACCAAACGCATTCATAGTTTAGAAGAATATTTTGGTGTGAAACTTTTTGAATCTGCGGGTCGTGGCGTTCAAGCCACCCATGCCGCGCATTCCTTACTCCCCAAAGTAAAAAACTGGTTGAATGAACTGGGCGATATTCACCACACCCTCAGTCATGAACAAGGGCAAGTTCAAGGCAAACTCAAAATTGGCACCAGTCATCATATTGGTCTGCATCATTTACCCAGCCACTTGCGTCATTACGTGCAAGAATTTCCGAACGTGACTTTGGATGTGCATTTTGTCGATTCAGAACAGGCGCATGAAAAAGTGCTTGCCGGTGACCTGGAACTGGCATTTTTGACGCTTCCACCTCAAGGCGATGCTCGTCTCAGTTATGTCACCATCTGGGATGATCCTCTGGTTTTTGTGGCAGCACCTTTTCACCCCTTAGCCAATCAGAAAGATTTGCAACTGCAAGATCTGATTCAATATCCGAGCCTGTTGCCGGCGGCCCAAACCTATACCACGCAAATCACCCTGGCAGAATTTGAAAAGCAAGGTGTTAAACCGAAAATCACCATGAGCAACAATCCGCTTGAATCCATTCGGATGCTAGTCTCGATTGGACTGGGCTGGTCAGTATTACCCAAAACGCTGGTCAATCATGATTTAAAACAACTGGATATTAACCTGCAGATGAACCGTCAATTGGGCATGGTCTGGCATCCTGGACGCACCCAGTCACGTGCAGTACAGGAACTGGTTGCCATGATGCAAAACCCTCACCTCAGCTAAAATTTGCTTTAGGGCTGCATCTGTCTGGATGCAGCATCTTGTTACTTAAATCCTCAGCACAATGACACAGCTTTCGAGTACTTTTAAATAAAACACATAAAACCTGATGTTTTAAATGTAAAAAGAATTCGACGGAGTATGAACATATGCTGAGGGATTCATCATCGTTAATCTCTAAAAAAAATCCATCTACATCCCATTCTGATGCTCCCCATTTGTGGCAAGACGCTAAAATTTCTTTACTGCCCACCCCCAATCTAAACTTTGCGGATGAATCCACTGCACGGCATAGCTTGCGTGATTATTTTCTGAATACTTTTGACAGCTATGAACTGCTGTTTGACTGTCTAAAAAATCCGGAAGGCTATTACCTCAAACCCATCTCCTTACGTCATCCGCTGATTTTTTATTTTGGTCATACTGCTACTTTTTTTATTAATAAATTGCTTCTAAGCAAACTGATTAGCGCACGTTTGAACCCGCAACTTGAAAGTATTTTTGCTGTGGGAGTCGATGAAATGAGCTGGGATGACTTGAATGACCAGCATTATGAATGGCCAAGCGTAGCAGAAGTCCAGGCTTATCGTCATCAGGTACGCGCACTGATCCTGAATCTGATTGAGCACGCACCTCTCACTTTACCTTTGAACTGGAACCATCCGTGGTGGTCCATTATCATGGGGATTGAACATGAACGGATTCATCTTGAAACCTCATCGGTGCTGATTCGCCAGCAGCAGCTAGACCATGTACAAAATCATCCGCAGTGGCGTGCCCATGTCATTAGTGGAATAGCACCTGAAAATAGGCTGATTGCTGTCCCTGCAGGACAGGTCAGTCTGAACAAGACTTTCGACAGTAATTTTTATGGCTGGGACAATGAGTTTGGTCAGCATCAGGCGGATGTTCCCGCTTTTGAAGCTTCGCAATATTTAGTCTCCAATCAGGAGTTCTTAAGTTTTGTGGAAGATAACGGTTATTCAACTGATCGCTACTGGACAGCAGAAGGACTAGATTGGCTGAAATTTTCTCAAGCAGCACATCCCTGCTTTTGGCGAAAAACACCTCTGGGCTGGTCACTGCGTCTGATGCTGGAAGAAATTCCCATGCCTTGGGACTGGCCAGTAGAAGTGAATTATCTTGAGGCCAAAGCTTTTTGTCACTGGAAAGCCGAGAAAACCAATCAAAGTATTCGCTTGCCCACAGAAGACGAGTGGTATCGGCTCTATGATGTGGCAGGTTTAGATCCTGATCTTCCCAGTACTGAACATGCCAACATCGAACTGAAGTATGGAACCAGTCCCTGCCCGGTCAATCATTTTCAGCAAGGTGATTTTTTTGATATTCAGGGCAATGTCTGGCAGTGGACTGAAACCCCGATTTACCCTTTTGAGAGTTTTCAGGTGCATCCGATCTATGATGATTTCAGCACGCCCACCTTTGACGGCCAACATAATTTAATCAAAGGTGGCTCCTGGATTTCTGCCGGCAATGAGGCTTTGCATAGCGCACGTTATGCCTTCCGTCGGCATTTCTTCCAGCATGCCGGATTCCGCTATGTCGCGGCCTCACAAGAATTGAAGCAGTTTCAATCTTCGTATGAAAGTAACCAGATGATCTCTCAATATTTAGAGTTTCAGTACGGCGCGGAATATTTTAATGTCCCTAATTTTGCCCAAAGCCTGATTAACCTTGCACAACCTTATTTTAAGGAACTTGCTACACATAAGGCACTGGATCTCGGTTGTGCCACAGGGCGTGCCAGCTTTGAACTGACGGCTTATTTTGATCAGGTCACGGGACTGGATTTTTCCGCGCGCTTTATTCAGCAAGCGGCACAGTTAGCACAAGGCGAAACACTACGTTATACCCTGCCCATTGAAGGTGAACTGGTCGAATATAAAGCCTGTAACTTAAAAGAATTTGGTTTGGATGCCCATGCGGATCGTGTGGATTTTTTTCAGGCGGATGCCTGCAATTTAAAACCTCATTTTACCGATTACAATTTTATTCTGGCGGCGAATTTAATTGACCGCCTGCATCATCCAAAAGATTTTTTGGCCGAGATTCATACCCGATTAACTCTGGGTGGAATTTTAATGCTAGCCTCACCCTACACCTGGTTAGAGGAACATACTGCGCGTGCTGAATGGGTGGGTGGTTTTAAACAATCGGGGGAAAACTTTAGCACGCTGGAGAGTATTACTGAGCTGTTAAAAGGACATTTTGAAATGCTTGCAGAGCCGCAGGATATGGCATTTGTGATTCGTGAAACAGCGCGTAAATATCAGCATACGCTGTCGCAAGTCACGCTGTGGAAACGGATCAGATAAACCATTTGCCAAAAAAAGCCAATCAGTTGATTTAATACTGACCAGTTAAAGGATTTGACCATAAAAGCCTCAGCTTTTGGGTTATTCACAGCAGAGTCTTATTTTTTAAATCAAATATTTGGAGTTCATCAGTTCTTTTGTTTCGCCAAAAGAACCAAAAACATTTGTCATTCGCAAAACTCGCCCACTACCACCGAGTAGAAAATCCCTCGTAGAAACAGTAACTTATTAATGTAATCCTGCCTCAAACAGTTGCGAATGACGTTTTCGCGTATCAAATAACATTATGAATTAAAAATCAAAAATGCCAGCCAATTTCTTAACTGGCTGGCATTAAATCATTTGATTGACTTTGATCTTTATTGAATCACTGAATCTTCATGCAGGGATTCATTCAACTGATCGACAATAATGGCCCATGAACCGTCGGACTTAATTTTTTCTGCTAAAAACTGGCGTTGTGCTTCAGTCCAATAACTCGCTTCGGTAATTTTGGTATGAGCACTGAGTTGATGGGTGGCAATAAACAGGGCGATCGCTTCTTCACTGGAGTCTAGTCCCAGTTGCTCAAAAAGATTGGTCATTCTTGGACGTGTTTGGCTCATTTTGATATCCCATTCTTCAATCTAATGTTTAATTTTTATCAATATTGATCATCATCTTCATGTCTAATATACGGCAAAGGCATACTGATAGTAAGGGTTATTTTATAATCTCTGGATCAATATAAAATATTCAATTGGGTTCTGTATATAAGTTGAAACTTTCTTAGAAATGGAAAGATTTCGACGCCATCTCATTTTTTATTTTTAACATTTAAACTGGGGAGAACTTCGATATTCCATACGGATTCTCCCCTTACTCATAACAGCGTGCCTAGATTGACCAATCCTGAATTTCCCAATCTTGTTCTTTGGCAAGTGCAGCTAAACGCTCATCAGGATTGACCGCAATCGCATGATCGGCGTGTTCCAATAAGAAACGGTCATTGATTGAATCTGAATAAGCCCATGATTCTTCTACATTTCGTCCTGAAAGCCATTGTTCCAAACGGATCAGTTTGCCTTTTTGGTAACATGCGGTATTAATGACTTTACCGGTATATTTACCATCAATGACTTCTGCATTGGTGGCAATAATTTCGGTAATGCCAAACTCATGAAAAATCGGTGCCGTAATAAAATCAGACGTTGCAGTGATGCCGACCAGTTCATGTCCTGCATCGCGGTGTTTTTGAATCGCGGCAAAACCTTCGGGACGCATTTGTGGACGAATCACTTTTTTCATGAATAACTCATGTAATTCAGCCAAGTAATCATTGTCATGCTGGGTTAAAAATTCAAATACAAATTCATTATAAGCAATCGGGTCAAGTTGCCCGGCTTTATAGTCTTCATAAAACTTGTCATTCATTTGGCGATGTCGGATTGGATCGACTAAACCTTCGTTTACTAAAAACTCACCCCATGAATAATCCGAATCGGTATTTAATAAGGTATGGTCGAGGTCAAATAAAGCCAATTTCATGAAAATACTCGTAAAAACTGAAATTTAAGAAAAAAAATGTAAATCTATCTCCGCTAGTCGATAGAAATTCGTTAAGATCATAGCAATTTTTAACATTTAAGCTGTGCTTTTTTTCGAGATGGATATAGAAATAACAATCCCCGAATGAAAAGCTACACATTACACATGATTTAGGTAGCCAAATGATCGACTCAGAAGGTTTCCGACCGAATGTCGGGATCATTTTGGCAAACGACGTTGGACAGGTTTTATGGGCAAAACGCATTGGACACAATGCTTGGCAATTTCCACAAGGAGGTATCCAGTATGGAGAAACCCCTGAACAGGCACTTTATCGAGAGCTGAGAGAAGAAATTGGCTTATTGCCCGAACATGTTCAAGTTATAGCGCAGACCAAAGGCTGGCTGCGTTATCGTTTGCCGCAACGGTATATACGCTCGGATTCAGACCCGGTGTGCATTGGTCAAAAACAAAAGTGGTTTTTACTCAAACTGACAGCACCAGTAAAAAATATTCAGCTGGATTTGTCTGATCCACCCGAGTTTGACCAGTGGCAATGGGTAAGTTATTGGTATCCATTGGGACAGGTCGTGAATTTTAAACGCGATGTATACCGAAAAGCGATGGTGGAACTGTGTAACCAGTTACCTTCCTTATAAGCATAAAAAAATCGTATGAAAATGCAGATTTTTTAGTAGCATGTTGTTATAACTAAAACGTATTTAGACTTTTTTGGAGCAGACTTTATGTCGAATATGCAACTGGACACCTTAAGACGCATTGTACAAGAAATCAATGCGTCCACCAGTTTGCATGAGTCACTCGACATCATGGTCAATCAGGTTGCTGAAGCCATGCATGTGGATGTCTGCTCCATTTATTTGCTGGACGAACGTAATCAACGTTACTTGCTGATGGCCTCTAAAGGTTTAAAAGCAGAAGCTGTCGGACATGTTTCTTTACATACCGGTGAAGGCCTGGTCGGTCTGGTCGGGCAACGTGAAGAAATCGTCAATTTAGACAATGCACCCAAGCACGAACGCTTCATGTATTTACCTGAAACAGGTGAAGAGATTTACAACTCTTTTCTTGGTGTTCCGGTAATGTACCGTCGTAAGGTAATGGGTGTACTGGTCGTTCAAAATAAAGAATCCCAAGACTTTAGTGAAGCAGCCGAATCCTTTCTGGTCACCTTGTGTGCACAGCTTTCCGGGGTGATTGCCCACGCACATGCCGTCGGAAATATTGATGTTTTCCGCAAACCCAACAACCTGCCAGCGTATAAAACCTTCCAAGGCGTGTCTGGTTCTGGCGGGATTGCCTTAGGTCGTGCGGTCATCCTATATCCACCTGCGGATTTGGCTTCTGTACCGGACCGTGAAGCAGATGATATCAGTGAAGAACTGGAACTGCTGGATCATGCGATTGATTCTGTTCGTGAAGAAATTAAATATCTTGATGACAAAATGCAAGATGCCTTAATGGCTGATGAACGTGCTTTATTTAGTGTGTTCTTACGCATGCTGGATGACAATGCGCTTCCTGCCGAAATTAAAGCTGAAATTCGAGATGGCAACTGGGCACAAGGCGCGGTTCGTATTGTGATCGACAGGCATATTGCCCTGTTTGCACAGATGGAAGATGGCTATTTACGCGAACGTGTTTCGGATCTCAAAGATCTCGGGCGCCGTATTTTAGCCTTCTTACAAGAAGCGGATGCCAGTCATCGGGAACTGACTGATGAAAGTATTCTGATTGGTGAGGAAATTTCCACGGCGGCATTGGTCGAATTACCGGTCGATAAAATTGCAGCGATTGTCACCACCGAAGGTGCAATGAACTCGCACATGGTGATTGTGGCACGTGCTCTCGGTATTCCAACGGTGGTCGGTGTGACTGAACTGCCGGTGAACACGCTTGATGATGTCGAGATGATTGTCGATGCGCATCAGGGTCGGGTGTTTATCAATCCCCCGCGTCGTTTGCGTAGCCGCTATAAAGAAATTCAAAAAGAAGAAGAACAGATTGCCAAAGATTTAAAGCAGTATGAGACAAAAGATGCGATTACCCCAGATGGAGCCACGGTCAAACTGTATGTCAATACCGGCTTGATGATTGATGTGGTTCGCGGTGTACAGCGTGGCGCGAAAGGGGTCGGTTTATACCGCTCTGAAATTCCATTCATGCTGCGTGACCGTTTCCCGGGTGAAGAAGAACAGCGTGCCATTTACCGTCAGCAGCTGAGTCACTTTGCCAATAAACCGGTAGTGATGCGGACTTTAGATATTGGTGCCGATAAAGATCTGCCTTACTTCTCCATCGAAGAAGAAAATTCAGCCCTCGGCTGGCGTGGTATCCGCTTTACTCTGGATCATCCTGAAATTTTCTCATCGCAAATTCGTGCCATGCTCAAGGCCAGTATCGGGCTAAATAACCTGCACATTTTGTTGCCGATGGTAACCAGTGTCAGCGAAGTTGAAGAAGCTTTGTATTTGCTTGAACGCGATTGGACAGCGGTTCAGGAAGAAGAACAGGTTAAAATCACCAAGCCGAAAATTGGCATTATGGTCGAAGTACCCAGTGTCCTTTTACAAATTGAAGAATTTGCCGAGTTAGTCGATTTCTTCTCGGTCGGCTCCAACGATTTAACCCAATATTTACTGGCGGTTGACCGTAACAATCCCCGTGTTGCCAACGTCTATTCACACTTCCATCCGGCAGTATTGCGCGCTTTAACACGTTTGGTTAAAGAATGTCATAAGTACGATAAACCGGTCAGTATTTGTGGTGAGATGGCGGGTGATCCATTGGCTGCCGTGTTATTGATGGCGATGGGCTTTAATACCCTGTCGATGAGTTCGAGTAATATTTTGCGGGTACGTAAAGCGATTTGTCATGTTCCGATGACCGAGGCACTACAACAACTGGAACATGTATTGAAAATGGATAACCCATTGATCGTGAAAAGCTGGATGGAATATTACTTTAAGACCCATGGTCTAGCGGATATGGTGAAATCTGCAACACGTATTGTCGGTGCTTAAAATAGGGTTATAGAATAGCAAATACCGTGCAAGAAAAAGGGAGATAGTCATTTGAGTATCTCCCTTTTTTGTGCTTGTCATAGCCACGTTTTGCATTTTTCTTTCGGTCTACAAACACCTGACTTTTGTTGACCTCATGCATGTGTTTTGCCACAAAATTGTTGATCACAACCTCTGGCTGCTTCTTTTGTTTCGCCATTTTACTCACCTGTTTTTACGTTTTCACATCGAGTGGATATGGAGCATATATTGCGCTGATTTGTACAAATTTCAAGTGGTTTTAAGCGTGCAAAAAAAATTAAACATCAAACCCAAATTTATAATTTTTAAACCCTCCCTCTCTTGCGAAATATATTTCTCATCCCAAAGGGAGGGAGAGCTTTCATGGCCTCATTAATATTCTTTAGCCAATGCCCTCTCCAACAACCGTTCCACATCTACATCCTTAGGGTGCAGCATACCCACCACTTGTCCGTGAAAATCACGATAACGGGACTGGATAAATCCATTTGCGACAAAATCAGGCGCATGACGTTTCAATAAAACTGCTTGTGTCAAAATCACCAGACGGCTGACCAAACTGCGCCCCATAAACTGCAAGTCACTAGGTGATTGATGGAACAACTTGAACAGGCTTTGTAATTCATTTTCCAAGGTTTCATCTTGCATAGCAGTAGAGGATAAATCTTGAAATAACACCTCAATAGACTCTGGTTCTCGCGCAATTGCACGTAATACATCCAGGCACATCACATTGCCCGAACCTTCCCAAATGGAATTCACTGGGGCTTCTTTAAATATGCGCGCCATGATGCCGTTATCGACATAACCATTGCCGCCAAAGACTTCCATCATTTCACCAGTCAGTTCAACAGCTCGTTTACAAATCCAGAACTTGGAGGCTGGGGTCATCATCCGTTTCCATGCCAAAGACACAGCATCATCAGATTCATAACAATGCGCCAGATGAAAACTCAATTGCATTGCCGCTTCGGTTTCCAAAGCTAAATCTGCCAACACAGCACGCATCAAAGGCTGTTCGGCCAAGTTTTTGCCAAAAGCCTTGCGCTGGCGGGTATAAGCAATGCATTGCACCAAAGCCTGACGCAGCATCGCGCTACTACCAACAGAACAGGTCAGACGGGTATAATTCGCCATTTCAATAATCGTCGGAATGCCACGTCCTGCTTCACCCATCAGGATGCCCCAGGCTTCCTGAAATTCCACTTCTGAACTGGAGTTACTTCGGTTGCCGACTTTTTCTTTGAGGCGCTGCACATGAATATTGTTCTTCGTGCCATCTTCCAGCCAGCGCGGAACAAAGAAACAGGCCAAGCCATCCTGTTCAGTTTTGGCGACGACCAAATGTGCATCACACATCGGGGCGGAGAAAAACCATTTATGTCCTGTCAGCAAATAGACCTTACCACGACCTGATTCAGCTACGGGCACGGCAAAAGTTTCATTGGCACGCACATCCGAACCACCCTGCTTTTCGGTCATGCCCATTCCTAACCAGATTGATTTTTTCTGGGCTATTGGCAGGTCACGTTCATCGTATTCGGTAGACAGAAGTTTTGAGCCTATTTTTGCCCAAAGCTCAGGTTCACGCTGAATCAGGGGAATGCTGCCAAGTGTCATCGAAGTCGGACACAAACTGCCACATTCCACCTGCCCGCTTAAGTAAAAACGTGCTGCCCACTCCACCCATTTGGCAGATGATTCTGCATGGTTAAATGGATGTGCATGGCTGTCAAATTTGCGATTTAAAGCCATCCATTGATGCCATGCAGGATGAAATTCAATGTAGTCTTTACGGCGACCGCGAGCATCGAAGGCATGAAGGATAGGCGTGTGTTTATTGGCTAAATCGGCATATTGATAATATTCAGCTGACCCCAACACCTTACCCATCTGCGACAAGGTAGTCTGATCCTGACTGCCGCAACGGTTCAAAATTTCTTTCAATACTGTGTCAGTTTCAAACAGGTTGTAATCTTGCAGTTCGTCAAACTGGTTGCTGATCTGATGGGTCATCCATGTATTTATCGATGTATTCATCGTCTATACTTCCTGCTTGTTGTTCTGGGCTTTTCATTCCAGTATAGAGAAAAAATAGCCACAGCATGTTCGGCTTTGTTTGATCAAGAGTTTTATGAAAAATCCACAGATTCAAGTACGTCGTAAGCCACGCCAGTCACGGGCCAAACTGACGCAGGAAGCCTTGCAGGAAAGTTTTGTTCGGCTTTTGCATGAGCGTGCTGCACATGACATTACCATTCGGGAAATTACCGATTTGGCCGGTGTCGGCTTAGGTACGTTCTATGAATATTTTTCCAAAAAGGAAGATTTAATTGCACTGACCATTTACAGACACGTAAAAAATAATGCCGAGGACTTAAAAATTTATGCACACAGTCTGATCAAGTTATCCACAAATTTGGTTTTGGAGGATTATTTAAAACAGGTGATTCATTATCAGCTTGAGCAGATTCAGACACAGCAGTTTTTATGGGCACAGACCTTTTTGCTGGAACGGCAGGTTTCGAATATTGAAAGTTATCGCAAGAGTTACCAGATGATGGTGCAAATGTGGCAAAACATACTTGCACCTTTTTTTGAAGATACTGAACAGTTGAAGCGGATGAGCTTAAATGTACAACGAGTCTGTTATGGATTTGTGTCGCAGACTTTGTTGGTAGAGCCTGAGTTTGTCGAGTGGGAGGATTTGGAGAAGGATATTATTCAAACTTTGGTCAACTTCATTTTTAATAAAAATGTCCTTTTTTGATTGGCAAAACATATCAAAGCCGCTCACAAAAAAGCCGACTTGTTTCAAAAACGGTTGTTTGCTAATTTCCTGCTCAATGTTAAAATTTTAAGTATTTGATTTTTATATTAATATACACTTGTATTTCATGTAATAGACATTATGTTAAATTGGGAGATTGAGTGCTATCTAGTTTTTTAAGATATCAATTTGACTAACAAAATAATTATTGTTTTCAATAGTATATTTCAATGAATAATAATAACAAATTCTATCATTAGCATATATTTGATTTAGATCAAATAATTTATCCTGATATCTTGGAATATGAAGAAAATTACTGACACTTCCATCATCATTTTTAAAAGAAATATAATCTGTTGATCCACCTCGTGTCGGTCCAGGAACAGATTTGATACCTAAGTATTTGCCACATACTTTTACTTTATCTATAGCTAATATTGATTCTTCAACATCCTTTTTAAGCATGTAACTAGAATAGAAAAAATAAATTATAAAAATCAGTATAAATATTAATATTTTTCTCATTTTATTATCTAACCCGAATTACGGATAAGAAAACCGCTTGAAAAAAAGATGGTTAGAGCCATTTAGAAAGTTACTACACAAACCAAAGACTCTAACCACCATGTTTGATTTTACAGAAATCTTCTGTGCCATT
>NZ_JABERK010000006.1:0-46569 GCF_013004315.1 Acinetobacter sp. ANC 5378 | reverse complement strand
TCGTCCGGGCAACAGATCCTTAATCTGTTGCCACTGATCATCTCTTAATGCATAGCGTTTAGTCATGAAAAAATAATGAGGACAGATTAGATTTTCTCAAGCTAATTGATGACAGGCCCTAGTTAAAAAAACCTACTTTGGGTTAAATTTCACTTACTTTATATTTTAATCCTTCAAATAAACTTCAATCTAAAATTCACGCTTACAGATTTCAAGAAATGACTAAAAATAATGCAGGAATATTTTCACTTAAATGATTTACTCAAAGCGATTGCCTCTCCTTCCAGGATTCAATTTTTACATTTTTTAAATATCAAATTACAGTTTAAGTTTTCAAAAATTTTAATTAAAAATAAAGCCATTTTTCTCATTTTGTGAAGCTTCATTTTGGACTTATATCAATTAGCAGACACTTTTAAATAAAGTCCCTTCACTGAGATATTGTATAAAGCATTTAAATTACTCACTGCTATTATTTAGCAACACGTTGTTTATTTTCCAAAATTTCAGGCAAATTTCGTTCAATCCAACCAATGAGCATTGTCATCTTTTCAGCTGCCTGAGCACCCAAAATAGTCAGTTGATATTCTACTTTCGGTGGCACGACAGGATAAACCGTACGAATCAGAAAACCATCTTTTTCCAATACTTTTAAGGTTTGCGCCAGCATTTTTTCACTCACCCCTTCTATGCGCTGTTTCAACTCGCTAAAACGATGCACACCATCACTTAAACATCGTAAAACTAACACAGACCATTTGGTGGTTAAGTGTTCCAATATTTCACGTGAAGGACACTCATTAGATAAAACTTGTCCAAGTAAATGACTGGTTGCGTAGGTGCTCATCCATGTTCTCCAATTTTATTCTTAACTTACTTTTATATATATACTTACCTTAAGCAAGCTACTATAAACTATAACAAGATAAGTTGTTTAAGTATATAAAACCATCAATTTACCGTTTTTTTAGAATAAAAATTATGAGACATAACACTTAAAAGAATGTTTGGTTAACAAAAAATGTAATTATTTTAAAATGATTGAGTAAATCAAATTTCATAAAGCAAACTCAAAACCGCCCCTGTCTAGATCACAAAGCCTCCTAATGACTATTTGAAAGAAAAGTCATATTTTTTCAAAAGCGAATGGAGTTAATTTAAATGAGAAAATTTAGATAACAGCTCAATTTTTAACTTTAGAAAACAAAAAAAAGAGCCTCAAATGAGGCTCTTTTTACTACTTTACAAATTATGCATTTGTTTCAGCAGGAACTTTTGGATAGCTTACGCCACACATTTGTTCAGCGATACGTAATACCTGGCAGCTATAACCCACTTCGTTATCGTACCAAACATACGCTGTTAAACGAGTACCTGAAGTGATTGTTGCTTGCGCATCAAATACACCTGCAGTACGTGAACCGATAAAGTCAGAAGATACAACTTCAGTAGAATTTGTATAACCAATTTGACCTTGAAGGCTTGAGTTGATTGAGATTTGACGAATGTATTCATTCACTTCTTCACGATCAACTTCTTTCTCAAGGGTTAAGTTAAGAATAGCAAGTGATACGTTTGGAGTCGGAACACGTACAGAGTTACCAGTCAACTTGCCTTTAAGCGCAGGAAGAGCTTTAGCAACTGCTTTCGCAGCACCAGTTTCAGTAATTACCATGTTCAAAGTCGCAGCACGACCACGGCGATCTGCCTTATGGTAGTTGTCGATCAAGTTTTGGTCATTTGTGAAAGAGTGAACAGTTTCAACGTGACCATTAAGCACTTTGTATTTGTCATCTAACACTTTTAATACTGGCGTAATTGCATTTGTTGTGCAGCTAGCAGCAGAAATGATTTTGTCTTCATCTAAAATGTCAGTATGGTTTACGCCATACACCACATTTTTCATTTCGCCTTTACTTGGAGCAGTCAATACAACACGCGCAACACCTGGACATTTCAAGTGTTCAGCAAGACCTTCAGCATCACGCCATTTACCTGTGTTATCAATTACTAAAGCGTTATTGATACCAAAAGCTGTGTAATCCACTTCGCTTGGGCTTGAAGCGTAAATGACTTTAATGAAGTTACCGTTAGCAATGATTGCTTCGTTTTCTTCATCTACAGAAATTGTGCCTGCAAATGGACCGTGAATTGAGTCACGACGAAGTAAAGAGGCACGTTTTTCCAAATCACCATCAGATGATTTACGAACAACGATTGCTTTAAGGCTTAAACCACGACCAAGACCTGATTGACCAATGATCAAGCGGGCAAGGATACGACCGATACGACCGAAACCGTAAAGAACCACATCTTTAGGTTCAACAGTTGCAGGATTGCCTTCTAAAGATTTAACAGCATCTGCAACAAATGCATCGATGTCGCCGCCTTTTTCTTTAAATTCAACCGCAAGTTTACCTAGATCGATTTCAGCAGAACCAATTTTCTCAACTTTAGCCAATGCTTCTAGAATGGGGAAAGTGTTAACCGCAGAAAGTTCAACATCCATCACACGGGTACGACGGTGTGCTTTTAAAATCTGGATTACTGAACGGTTAACTAAAGAACGACCAAATACCGAAGTCACGATATTTTTTTCACGATACAACTGACCAATTAAGGCAATCATATGCTCCGCGATTTCTTCACGGTTTTTCCAGCGACCTTGGTGATCTGCATGTAGGGCGATGATAGTCTCTTTGCTCACAGATACGTCCTCTAATTAATTGTATATCTAGGCATGAATTTCAAAACCCGGCAATTGTAAAGGAATTGTCCGGAAGTTTGAATCAAAAGCTGATTTTGTCTGGCACATTTTGCTATATATTCATTATAAATTGACAAAATAGTTGTAATTATTTTTATGATTTTCATATCGAAAGCTATAGACCACCACATTTCAGACCAAAATAATAAATTAGGTTCAAATGTTGCTTTATCAGACAAAACTCAAAAGCAGAGACCGTTTACTTTAAGCGATCTTGATAATTTTCCAGATTTTGTGCTAATGACTTTTGCTTCCGCTGTCGCTTGATCAAATTAATTGAACCTTCGACGATCAGAAGTAACACTGCCAACCAAATTGGAATATAAGTCAACCATTCTGCCAATTCCACCCTTTCACCTAAAGCAATGGATGCAAAGGCAAGTAATACCGGTTCTAAATAGCTTAACAATCCAAATATAACAAAAGGCAAATAACGACTTGCCAGAATATAACTTCCCAGTCCCAAAGCACTTAAAAAGCCTAATCCCAAAACAGCCCAGATTAAGTGCTGAAATTGCCCAATTAAAGCAAAAGAGTCACTATAGACAGTTGCTAAATAAATAGCGACCGGAAGGATTAAAAATAAATCCCACCAGAAACCACCCAAGTGGTCGGTTTTAAAAGCACGTCTTAAAAAGAAATAGATCGGATAGGCAACGGCAACATATACCGTTTCCCAAGCAATACTACCAATGCGCCATAGCTCATGCCCAACACCGACACTAGCAAAAATCACTGCAGCAATTTGCCATTTGGACAGTTTTTCTTTGTAAAGTACACAACCAATGAGCACCATCACCAACGGTAATAAGAAATAGCCCAAAGAGACTTCCAAACCACGCCCATTAATCGGTCCCCACAAGAACAACCAAAGCTGTGTGGTACATAATACTGAACTGACAATCAGCCAGATCAAAAAAGTCGGTTGCTTAAAAATCCGTTTAAAAATTTCTGCGATATGTTTTAAATCACCGCTCCACCACATAAATAAAGTGAGAAATGGCAGTGTGGCTAACATACGCCAGGCAAATGTCTGTTCGCTATCTAAAGGTTTTAAGAATTGAGTATAGAAATATAAAACCCCAAAAGTGACCGATGCCAATACAGACAAAGCTACGCCTTTATACATCTTTCATCTCTGGATTGATCTCGTCGGCATTATAAACATTTCACACCCAGAAAACTTGATCATTCACCCTTCAAATTGACCATATAATAAAAAAACCATGCCGAAGCATGGTTTGATCAATCAATCTTTTAAGATTACTTTTGGGTTTGTTTAGTATGAATCACATCACTAATGTCATAACCTATCGATTGGGCATAATCCAGATATTCTTTTACTACAGCTTGATTCGGTTGTGCTGAACGAGACAGTACCCACAGATATCTGCGACGTGGCTCACCGACCAATACCGTTTGATAAGCATCGTCAATTTTTAGAACCCAATAATCTCCACGTCCTACCGGTAACCAGCGAACAGATTCCGGCAAAAAGCTGACTTTCAACTTGGTATTAAATGGCGCATTTTGAATAAACGCCTCACCGACAGACTCATTTAATTGTCCATCTTTAGTATAGCAACGGTTATCTACCCCAATATTGCCATTTTCATTTAAGGTATAAATAGCAGATACATCACGATCACACTTATTTTGGAAGTACATTGGCTTACGGGCAACTTCATACCAAACACCGAGATATTTATCCAATTCAATTTTTTCAACAGTGTGTAAGGTCTTGTTTTTTGCATAAGCCATGGTGGCCATACCCAAGCCAATGAGCACGACTCCACCGACAGCAATTTTAGCCAGTTTAATGCCGGCTTTAGGAAGATCATTCGTTGTCATAAAGCTACCTTTCCAGTCAAAATTTAAGATTTATAAAAATGAATATCCATTTAAAAATAACCATTCCAACTGAGTGATACTGTAGTGTTATGTAATGATTTTGCTGTAAAAAATTACTTATCCAGCTAACTTAGCATCTGTGCTTTTAAACGGACAATTTCATCACGCAGTCGTGCCGCCTGTTCAAACTGCAATTCTTTTGATGCTTTTAACATCTCTTTTTCCAGTTTGGACATATGCTTGGCCAGCAACTTAGGATCGGCCAGAATATGACGGTCATCCGCACTTAAAGCACGTGCTTGATCCGAGATTTTTTCATCAATTTGATCATCAGTCAGTACTTCACCGGTATCAATATCTTTATTGTTTTGACGTTTTGTACTGCGCGGCGTAATCCCATGCAGCGTATTAAACTCGATTTGTTTAGCACGACGTCGATCCGTTTCATCAATCGCTTTTCGCATGGAATCGGTGATGCGGTCAGCATAAAGAATCGCTTTACCTTTTACATTACGTGCTGCACGACCAATGGTCTGAATCAGTGAGCGTTCAGAGCGCAAAAAACCCTCTTTGTCAGCATCCAGAATCGCGACCAAAGATACTTCTGGCATGTCCAGACCTTCACGTAACAGGTTAATGCCGACCAGCACATCATGCACACCAGAACGTAAGTCATGAATAATCTTCACCCGCTCTACCGTATCGATATCTGAATGCAAATAAGCGACTTTCACCCCATATTCTTTTAAATATGAAGTTAAATCTTCTGCCATACGCTTGGTGAGTGTGGTGACCAAAACACGTTCATCCAAATCTTTACGCAGATTGATTTCTGAAAGTACATCATCGACTTGGGTCAAAACTGGACGAATTTCAATTTCAGGATCGACCAAACCGGTTGGACGAACCACCTGCTCGGCAATTTGCTCGGATTTTTCCAGCTCATATTTTGCCGGGGTTGCGCTGACATAAATCGTGGTCGGAATAATGCGCTCCCACTCCTCAAATTGCATCGGGCGGTTATCCAGTGCACTCGGTAAACGGAAACCATAATTGACCAGATTTTCTTTACGCGAGCGGTCACCCTTATACATCGCGCCAATTTGCGGAACCGTCACATGCGATTCATCAATAATCAGTAAAGCATCGTCAGGGATATAATCGAATAAGGTCGGAGGGGCTTCACCCGATGGACGACCAGACAAATGCCGTGAATAGTTTTCAATCCCGTTGGTATAACCCAACTGCTGCATCATTTCCAAATCATAACGGGTACGCTGTTCGATGCGTTGAGCTTCAAGTAATTTATCATGCTCGCGAAAGAAGACTAAACGCTCTTTCAATTCTTCACGAATGGTGCCGATGGCGCGCTGCAAGTTATCTTTTGGAGTGACATAATGACTTTTAGGATAAATCGTGACACGCGGTACTTTACGCACCATTTTCCCGGTTAATGGATCAAACCAGCGGATGGAATCAACTTCATCATCAAACAGTTCGATACGAATGGCATCTTGATCCGATTCGGCCGGAAAAATATCCATAATTTCACCGCGAATACGATAGGTACCACGTAAAAATTCCAGTTCATTACGAGTATATTGCATTTCAACCAGACGACGAATAATGTCATCACGACTGATTCGATCGCCCTGTACAATATGCAGCAACATGCTCATATAGGCATTGGGATCACCCAAACCATAAATCGCAGAAACCGAAGCCACAATAATGGCATCGCGACGCTCTAATAATGCGCGCGTTGCTGAAAGTCGCATCTGATCAATATGATCATTAATGGCAGAATCTTTTTCAATAAAGGTATCGGAAGATGGAACATAGGCTTCAGGCTGATAGTAGTCGTAATAACTGACAAAATACTCAACCGCATTATTCGGAAAAAATGACTTAAATTCGCCATACAGCTGTGCAGCCAAGGTTTTGTTGTGCGCCATGACAATGGTTGGACGTTGAGTCTGAGCAATCACATTGGCCATGGTATAGGTTTTCCCCGAACCTGTTACCCCTAATAGCAACTGATCGTGATAGCCTTTTTCAATACCACTGACCAGTTTTTCAATGGCTTGTGGCTGATCACCAGCGGGTTGATAGCTGGTCACTAATTCAAAAGGTTGCTGACTATCCTGCATAGTATCCATCTTCAACGACATAACATTCATAGTATGAGGGCTAAAAACCAACATGCAACATCAGCACCCCTATATTTCTGTATTTTGCTGATTCAGTAGATTTCGTTCAAGTTGATCTTCTTATTTCAGTGCTTTCATCAAATCACATCAGATCAGCTAAAATCTTTGTAAAGCCTCTTTTTCTTGCAAAACTATCTTTATCCTTATCAAAGACGCTAACTTTTATTCTAATTTTAAAAATCCTGATCTTTCACTTGACCATCTGCCATTTCAATTGCAACATGAATGAAAGACCATCACGATTGTATTCGCCTATGTCATATCACTATCACGATGAAAATATTGTAAAAAGCTTACCTGAAGATACTGTGTTTGTTTTTGGCAGCAATATGGCAGGACAGCATGCAGGTGGAGCTGCACGTACTGCGCTTGAGCACTTTGGTGCGATGACAGGTGTCGGTCGCGGTTGGTCCGGTCAAAGCTATGCCATTCCAACCATGAATGAGCATTTGCAACAAATGCCCTTGTCGCAAATTCAGCACTATATTGATGATTTCAAGATTTACACCAAAAACCATCCCAAGATGACCTATTTCATCACCTCAATTGGTTGTGGGATTGCAGGCTATAAAACCGAAGAAATTGCGCCTATGTTCAAAGGCATTTCACATAATGTGATTTTCCCAAGTTCGTTCCGTCCTTTTGTAGAAAGAGCCTTACCCAAGCTGACCCGACATTTCTTAAGAACCGTTTTTAGCGATGATGTGATTTTTTCAACCCGTGATGATGACATTGTTACCGGTCTAGATTTATCTGAAAATGAAAAAAGTGCCGCAAGAATTATTTTAAATACGCAAATTTACCCAACCGATAGCAATGGACGTGATCGTAGTTTTGAAATTTCAGATATTTTACATGTTCTAAATGGCAAAATATTTGAATGGCAAAGTAACTCTGAAGGCCCGATGATGTTTGGTGGCGTGATTTTAGCTTTGCTTGAACTGTACAATATTAATGAAAAAGATTTTATTGATGTTTGGCAAGGTGAACGAGAAATTCCTGCACCTAAACCTGAAAATAAAGCACGTAAAAAAAGTCGTTAATTTTGATATTTCTTTTTAAAAAAGCCAATTTCTGAATTGGCTTTTTTTAGCTCTGCCGAATTGTAATTGGTGACATACAACACCATTAAGCGAAAATATTATTTTACTTATCACATTATTTCAAAATTATTTTTTTCACTCTATACTTCATTCTTAAACTTAAATAAAAAATAAGAGCTGCTTGAATGGAAATGCTGGACTCCCCCTTTTTCGAACTATCTCCCATTGCAATGTGGCTTGAAGACTATAGTGAAGTTAAAAAACAATTTGATATTTGGCGTGAACAGGGTGTCCAAGATCTGTTAGATTTTCTACAACAAGATCAATCCCGAATACTTGAATGTGCAAGAAAAATTAAATTATTAAAAGTAAACTCTAAAACTCTGGAACTGTATCAAGCCAAGGACTTTGAACATTTACATCAAAATCTTGATTTAGTCTTTAAAGAAGATATGAGCAAAACCCATGTCAAGGAACTGCTGGCCTTATGGAATGGCGAAACCCAGTTTTCCAATTCCGCGGTGAACTATACCCTGACGGGTAAACGTCTGGATATCCAGCTCAAAGGCATTGTACTGCCGCAACATGAACACGATTTATCATTACTGTTAATTACGACGGAAGATATTACTTCTTATACCGAAGCCTGCCGTCTTGAAGAAAAAAGCCGACATCTCGCGGAAGCCCGCTTTATTTATTCACCGACCTCACTTTGGGTGGAAGATTTTAGCCGGATCAAAATTAAATTAGATCAATTACGTGATTTAGGTATTGAAGACTTCAGCACTTTTTTAGATGTGCATAATGATTTCGTACATGAGTGCATCAAAGAGATTTTGATTATTGATGTCAATCAGGCAACACTGGAATTATTTAGTGCACCGAATAAAGAGGTTTTGTTTAAAAACATGCATAAAGTTTTTGCTCAGGAAATGACTCAAACCTTTCGAGAGCAATTAATCGAGCTTTGGAATGGCAATATTCATCATCAGCGTGAAGCTGTGAATTATGCGCTAGATGGCAGCATCCGCCACGTACTGCTGCAATTTACGGTCTTCCCCGATTACCAGGATAATTGGGGAATGGTTCAGGTTGCACTCACCGATATCACCGCGCGTAAAAAAGCTGAAAAGTATCTGGAATATTTAGGCAAGCACGACGTGCTGACCAAACTGTATAACCGTTCTTTTTATACAACTGAATTAAATCGGTTACAACGTAATAGGCAGCGCCCGGTATCCTGTATTTTTATGGATATGAATGGATTAAAAGAACTCAATGATCAGTTAGGTCATGATGCGGGTGATAGCTTATTACAACGCATGGGCAACGTATTAAACCAGGTGGTTCATCAAACCCTGTATTCTGCCTGCCGGATTGGTGGCGACGAGTTTGTCATATTGTTGCCGGGTGCTGATGAAGCAGCGCTACAAAACTGTTTGCAAAGCCTGCAAGAACTTTTATTAGTAGATAACCAATTTTATTCCAATCAACCGATTAGCCTGTCCATTGGTTATGCGACCAATCATCTCGATGAACGCATGGAAGATATGCTAAAACGGGCTGACATGGCCATGTATCAGGACAAAAGAAATCATTATCTTAAGCACAATAGAAGAAAACCAATACTTAATGATCTTTAATCATGCAAAGTGTAATACCCAAATAAAAAAGCCATGGCAAAAACCATGGCTTTTTTTGAAAGCTTAGCGCTTACCCATCGAACGGCGTGTGCCACGAGGCGGCATCCAGGTGCGATCAGCATAGCGCTGCGGACGTGGACGTAATTCCTCTAACACTTCATCGGTATTTTGCTCAGTCTCTTTTTTAATCGGGAAAGGCAAATTGACCAATGGTTTTTTCTTGGGAGTATTTTGGGTGCTCATGTGATTCACTCAAGGATTTCTGAGGCATATTGTACGGAAAAATGCCTTTAAGTGCGAGATCGGATTTTTTAAATCGTTTAATGCGCTGCTTTTTGCAAATTCAAACACGTATTTCATCCCCATTAATGATCAAATTATTCAACAATCATAAGGGAAATAAAACCCCCAAAATATTCTAAAAATAGATGAATATTTTCTTAATTATCCAATATTTAACCACACTTAAAACTGCTCAAGCTTGCAAAAATATTTCTATTCCCAATAGATCAATCATCTATCCCATTGAAACAAATCATCTAATTATTTACAGGAATACAACCAGACTAATATTTTTTAGAAACATTCAGGTGATTTTTCAACCATATAATCAAAACCAGAAAAAAACTTATAAACGTAAAATGGACATGGAGTCCCTGAATGAACAAGTCGTTACTTTGTATTATGTCGTCTCTTGCTGCTGTACCTGCAATAAGCTATGCCAATTCACCTTATTTTAGTTTACAAGATGGGGACGGTTTTAAACGCTTTTCTGTTTCTGTCGGCGCGCTACATGTCATGCCGCAAGGTAAAGCCCAATCCTTCCAAGTCAAAACTGCAGTTAAAAATGGTGAAGTTTCCAAGAATGGTGATATTCAGGTCGATACCGTATTAAACAATCTTAATCCGAATGTAAATCAAAAAGCTCTTGCGACTGCATTAGAAGGAATAGGCTTTTTTACTGGGGGAAAACTAGGCAGTAGACTGAGTGGCAGTTCAAAAATACAAGGATTAGAAGAGTGGAATAACCCAGGTACAGGTCTAGAGGCAGATGATGTCAATACGCTGGGTATCATGACCAATTACTTCTTTACCGATCATATTTCCTTTGAAATAAAAGCCGGTATTCCCCCTAAAGTAGACTTACAGGGTAAAGGCAAAATTTATGCACCTTTCTCTGCTGTGGCCACACCACAAATTGGTAACTTACCTTTAGAATTTTTAAATATTGATCTGCAAAACGATATTTTTATTACTGATTTAGAAGCCCATGGCGCTGCCGCCACAGCTCGTGCCTGGACGCCTGCGTTTGAATTCCAATATCACTTTGGGAAAACCGGTGTCAATAAATTCCGCCCTTATGTGGGTTTAGGCGTGATGTATGCATACTTTAATGAACTGGAAATCAACCCGCATACCGAACAGGATTTAATCGCAGCCGGTCACATGATTGCCAATATTAAACAAGTTAATGCTGGCGCTTCTCTAGAGGGCAAACTAAGCAAAGCCAATCCTCAAGTGGATCTGGAAGCAACCGATGCGATTGCACCTATTGCCACCTTAGGTTTTACTTATGACTTTAATGACAAGTGGTTTGCGGTCGGTTCAGTTTCCTACGTGCATATGAAAAATGAAACCATGATTACTGTGACAGATGCGACCCACGGTGAATTAATCCGATCTAAAGCTGAGATTGAAATTAACCCCTTATTGGCTTATGCAGGTGTAGGTATTCGCTTCTAAGTTTTTCATTGAGAAAAATGACGGCTCTATGTCGTCTTTTTTTGAGTTCATAAAACTTGCTATAACTTAATTTTATCTTTTGTTTAAGTTTTATTGAATCGTTTCCCTTTTCAAAATCGAATAACATAGCGACATCGCAATCGCAGCATGGATGAATTATGTCAGATACCCGTTTTTCCAAACCTCTTATTTACATGTTAATTGGAAGTGCGCTGATTCTGGCGTTATCCCTAGGGGTACGACATGCTTTTGGGCTGTATCTTGTACCTATGAGTCATGAGTTTGGTTGGGGACATAATGTCTTTAGTCTTGCCATTGCGATGCAGAACTTAATCTGGGGTGCGGTACAACCGATTACTGGTGCTTTTGCCGATAAATATGGCAGTAAAATTGTAGTTGCAGTAGGCGGTGCTTTATACAGCATCGGTTTATTGCTGATGGCCTTCAGTTCCACAGGCTTAATGCTAAATTTAAGCGTCGGTTTAATCTTGGGCTTAGCTCTATCTGCGACATCTTTCCCGGTTTTACTTTCTGCTGTGGGACGTGCTGCGCATCCTGAGAAGCGTAGCCTTGCGATGGGGATTGCCAGTGCCGCAGGTTCATTTGGGCAATTTATTATGTTGCCCTCAACCCTGCTGCTTTTACAAAGTGTTGGATGGTCAGCAGCCTTGGTGGTCAGTGCCATTCTGATTGCCCTGATTATTCCTTTGGCCTGGATGTTAAAAGCACCGATGTATGTCGCACCTCAGGCATCAGCGGATCTCAATAAGCCCGCTTTAGGTTTTAAACAAATCCTGGTGATTGCCAAAAACCATATCCCCTTTTTGTTCTTAGCTTTGGGCTTTTTTGTCTGTGGTTTTCAGGTGGTGTTTATCGGCATTCATTTACCCGGCTATCTGATTGATCATGGTTTTAATGCCACCATCGGTACTATTTTTCTGGCTTTGGTTGGTTTATTTAATATTGTCGGTACATATAGTGCAGGTTGGCTCGGTGGTCGATATTCCAAACCTCGATTACTCATGGGTTTATACGGTTTGCGCGGGATCGCCATTATCGCCTTTTTGGCGCTACCTTTAAGCACGTGGACAATTTATGGCTTTGGTGTGATTATGGGATTACTCTGGTTATCGACTGTGCCGCTAACCAACGGTATTGTGGCGAATATGTTCGGAGTGAAATACCTTTCCATGCTGAGTGGTCTGGTATTTTTTACCCATCAAGTCGGTTCATTTTTTGGCGGATGGCTCGGGGGTGTCAATCACGATATGACAGGCAACTACAATATGGTCTGGATCTTTTCAATCGTGCTCAGTCTGGTGGGTGTACTGGTGCATTTCTTTGTCAATGAGGAGGCTGTGATTCATGACTGATTCTTTACTTGGCTTAAAAATCCTGATTGGTCTAGCAGTGGTAGGTTTACTCGGTCTAGCCATTCTATTGTGGTTCAAAACACCGCAACTGTTTGAATATTTCAATCAGGCATTCTGTCCACATTAATGCTTAAAAATCAGCACTTAAACAGCAAAAAAACTGCTTTATTTTGCTGTTTATATTAAAAGTTTAATAATCATAAATTTAATTATTTTTCGTTGTTATTTCATAAGGTTAGCACTTCTTTTGATTTTGAATTTTGAATTTTGAATTTTGAATTTTGAATTTTGAATTTTGAATTTTGAATTTTGAATTTTGAATTTTGAATTTTGAATTTTGAATTTTGGTCATTTTTGATTAGATTTTTTTCACAGCAAAATAATTTGAGAAAAAGATGACCAGCCTTACCCAACTATCCCAAGCCATTCATGATGCACCGCGTTGGCATCAGGCAGAACAATTTCAAAATCCAGAAGAAATCAGCATTACTCCCTTACAGGGTGAAGCATTAGGTGCCATTGTTTCTGGTTTAGATGCCCGTAAAGCCCAAGCCGGTGAAACCATTTACCGGCTGAAACAAGCCTTGGCTGAACACCTGATTTTAATTTTCAAAAATCAAAGTCTGGATGATTTACAGTACTTGGCCTTTGCCAGTTATTTTGGCTCTATTTTTCGCCCAAGTGCAGACAATCCAGTACTTGCAACGCAATCGGATACGGGCACTCCACCCGATGTCGTTCCTATATCTAATGCCGTGGGTCAAGGCGATTACACCGGACATGGCGAACTGACTCCGCATGCCGATCACCAATGGACGCCACAACCTTCTTTCGGTTCATTACTCTATGCCATAGAACTTCCAGAAGATGGCGGCCAAACCTCATGGTTCAACACCATTAAAGCCTATGAAGCACTCGATGAGGCAACCAAACAGCATATTGATCAATTACAATTAATCACCTACAACCCCTTTGTCCGTCGACAACAGGTGAAAGATCAGGATAACAATGGTTATGGCACAAGTCCTTTATACCGTTTCAAAGATCAACCGATTATCGGGCACGCTTACCCACATCCTTTGGTACGCACACATCCAGAAAGTGGTCGCAAAGCGCTTTGGCTGAATACACGAAGTGAAGTTGAACTGGTAAATTATGATGATCAGGCTGGGAGTGAATTAATCGCTTCATTACGCGAACATCTACTCAAGCCAGAATTTCGTTATGAACATCAATGGCAAAAAGGCGACATCGTCTTTTGGGACAATCAGGTCACGTTACATTCACGCCGCCCTTTCCCTGCCGATCAACGCCGTTTATTGAAACGCATCAGTCTTGCAGGAGGTCGCCCTTTCTAAAGGTTGCTTAAATAAAAATAATAATAAAAACAATAAAAATGCCCGTTTTTGAACATCTTGAAATAACAATAACCAAGATTCAAGATGTTCAAATTTTTTTGTTCTGCACCTCTCACCATTTAAATTGCTCAATTCAATATTCCAGCAAACTTCGCACCCTAACTCTCCCTTGTCTGGTTGGTTAGTTATGCATCCATACCCTAGTTTTGAAACTGTAACCATTCTTTATGGATGGTGAGTTAAAGCATCACCCGTCCAAAGGTAATCACGGTAAAATTGGTGAAAATGAAGTGCAATAAATGACTGCCATTCGAGACATTTTACATAAAAAATCATGCCAAAAATTTTGCCAAAATTAAAGGTTCACTAGATATGGCTTCATTTTTGAATGAGTTTATCTCCTGCTGAAAAAACAACTAAGCCACGTTATCAGAAACTTTCTGAATCCAATATTTAGCGTAGAAAAAATTAACAATATAGGCAGTGAAAAACTCCAAACATGGTTAAGATATAATCGACAGTGTTTATCCAATAATTTCAGGATGATTAGAAAAGAGAGCGATCATGAGTGAAAAAAATGAATCTTATAAATGTCTGGTTTGTGGAAAACATTTTCCGCTAAAAAGTCTCATCCCGATGGGTACAGTACGCAAAGTCATTACAGAAGTAATTTCACAGGATTTTCCAGAATGGTCACCTCAAAGTTATATTTGCCAGGCAGATTTAACCAAGTATCGAATTCAGTATGTTCATTCATTGTTAAAGTCTGAAAAAGGTGAAGTGACTGATCTTGAGTATGAAGTGATTAACAGCATGCAACAGCATGAACTCATCACAAAAAATGTTGAAACCAAACTCGATCAAAACTGGACTTTTGGTGAAAGACTGGCAGATAAAATTGCGTCTTTTGGTGGAAGTTGGGCCTTTCTGATTTGTTTTGGTATTTTTTTAGCCATCTGGATTATTGTGAATACGGTGGTTATGGTCTCACATCCTGCTGATCCTTATCCTTTTATCCTGTTAAATTTAATCCTGTCCTGTATAGCGGCTATTCAAGCACCGGTAATCATGATGAGCCAAAATAGACAAGAAGCAAAAGATAGATTGCGTTCACAAAATGATTATCAAATTAACTTAAAAGCCGAGCTTGAAATTCAACATTTGCATGAAAAATTAGATCATCTATTAATGCATCAGTGGGATCGGCTGGCAGAAATACAAGAAATCCAACTCGAGTTACTCTCTGAAATGAGCAAAAAACATTAAAAAAATCTGTCCATATTGTCATTAAATAACCGAGAAAACGGGAATGAGTTAATTTCCCAAATGATTGTCGCAAAAAAAATACAGCCCGCAGATTTGATGAAATCTGCTGATGAACTCTATTTCAGAATGCTCATTTTATAATTATCAAAATTTCACTTTATGCTCTACATAAAAAAACCCGAAAGCCTTCACTTACGGGTTTTTCAATCTAAGACTTAAATCAGACTTAGAACAAACGGTTCATACCGTTCAATGTTGCTACACGGTACGCTTCCGCCATAGTCGGATAGTTAAAGGTGGTTTCAACAAAATATTTAATCGTGTTATTACCACTATTCATCACCGCTTGACCGATGTGAATAATTTCTGAAGCATTGTTACCAAAACAATGGACACCCAAAATTTCCAGCGTGTCACGGTGGAATAGAATCTTCAACTCACCGACAGTGTCGCCAGTAATCTGCGCACGTGCCAAGTGACGGAAAGACGCTTGCCCTACTTCGTAAGGAATCTTTTCTTCAGTCAATTGCTGTTCAGTCTTACCAATCGAAGAAATTTCCGGAATGGTATAAATACCTGTCGGAATATCCGTTACTGGTGCAACATGTTCACCGCTCATGTTTGAACCTGCGCAACGACCTTGGTCATAAGCAGCAGAAGCAAGCGATGGCCAGCCAATCACGTCACCGGCAGCGTAGATATTTTCCACTTCAGTCTGATACTGATCATTTACGGTTAACTGACCACGGCTGTTGGGTTGAATACCCACATTTTCAAGGCCTAAACCATCAGTATTACCCGAACGGCCGTTACACCACAAAATGGCGTCAGCTTTAATTTTCTTACCACTTTGTAAATACATCACCACGTGATCATCGAATGTTTCAAGATGATCCAGTTGTTCGTTATGACGAATCAACACACCCTGTTCACGCAAACGGTAAGACAAGGCATCAGAAATCTCATCATCTAAATAGCTGAGTAATTTATGTTGGGTGTTAATCAAATCAACTTTATGGTCCAGACCAATGAAGATCGACGCATATTCACAACCAATAACACCGGCACCGTAAATGATGATTTTCTGGATTGAGAAATCAAGATCCAAAATTTTATCTGAATCAAATACACGTGGATGATTAAAATCAAGTGCCGCTGGACGGTATGGACGCGAACCTGTCGCAATCACCAATTGCTGGAAAACAATGGTTTCTTTAATCCCGTCATCACTGAAAATCAGTGCGGTATTTTGATCTTGGATGTATGCACGACCATGATAAATATCAATTTTATTACGATCATAAAAACGCGAGTGTGTTTCAACCTGTTGCTGAATCACTTTATGTGCATTACGCAATACTTGTTTCATGGTGAACTGTTTCCAGTCGCCCACTTTCTGGAACATTGGGTCACGTTGGTAACGTAAAATGCTCGATACCGTTTGACGCAATGCTTTACTTGGAATAGTTCCTACATGAGTACAGTTACCACCTAACTGCTCACGAATATCAACAATTGCAACACGCTTGCCTGATTTAGCAAGTTTCATTGCTGCGCCTTCACCAGCTGGGCCTGAACCGAGAACTACCGCGTCGTATTTAACGAAAGTTCCACTAACGACCTCTTTTTTACGTGGCATTCAACGCTCCTTTAATCAAAATCTATCTTTAATCAATCTGAGTTATATTATGACGTAATTCCCATGCATTTGGTGTATTTAGCTGACATATATTGAGTGATAACCACATTTTTTAAATGAATATCGTTTTTACCCTATTTCAGCCTAAGTTCGCTATAATACAGGGGCTATTATGTCTCGCATCTCCCCCGTCAAAAACAGTGGAAAAGTTGAATATGTCTGAAAACCGTAAACCAGAACAGGGTGTCAAACTTCGTGGCGCAGAGAAGGTCGCTCGTATTCCTGTAAAAGTTGTACCTACGGTTGAAACGCCACGCAAACCGGATTGGATTCGCGTCAAAATGGCGGCTCCTGATGAAGTTCAACGCATTAAAACAACGTTACGCGCACAAAAATTACATACGGTTTGTGAAGAAGCGGCTTGCCCTAACCTGCCGGAATGTTTTGGTGGCGGTACAGCAACCTTTATGATTATGGGTGATATCTGTACCCGTCGCTGCCCGTTCTGTGACGTTGCACATGGTCGTCCAAATGCACTTGATCCGGATGAACCCCGTCATATGGCAGAAACCATCGCTAACTTAGGTTTGAAATATGCGGTGATCACCTCTGTTGACCGTGATGATCTTCGAGATGGGGGTGCTCAGCACTTTGTAGATTGTATTAAAGAAGCACGTGAATTAAGCCCAAAAACGCTACTTGAAATTCTAGTTCCAGATTTTCGTGGTCGTATGGATGTTGCTTTACGCATTATGACGGAATGCCCGCCAGACGTATTCAACCACAACATTGAAACTGTGCCACGTTTGTATAAAGCGATGCGTCCAGGTTCTGACTATCAGCATTCATTAGACCTGCTTAAAATGTTTAAAGAATATTGTCCTGACGTTCCAACCAAGTGTGGATTGATGGTTGGTTTGGGTGAAACTGAAGAAGAAGTGCTGGCACTGCTTGATGATCTTCGTGCACATGATGTGGATTACATCACCATCGGTCAGTATTTACAGCCTTCCAAGCAGCATGCACCGATTGACCGCTTCGTAACACCAGAAGAATTTGAACGCTATACTGCACATGGTCAAAAGCTCGGTTTCAAAAATATTTGGGCAGCCCCTATGGTTCGTTCAAGCTACTTTGCTGACCGTCAATACTATGGCGAACCTGTTCCGGCAGTACGTCGTAAAGTTGATCCTGCAAAGAAAATTGCCGTACAAACCATCGAAGCTTAATTCAGTCTAAATAAAAATCAGCCTGATTGAGTGATGCCAACCTAATCTATTTAGGTTGGCATTTTTATTTTAAGATTGTAAAAATGACCCGATATAAAAAAATCCCCTATTCAAATAGAGGATTTTTAAAAAATTATAGATCAAAAACTATAGATTAAGCAGCTTTACTCGGCACACCACTATGAAAGCGGAATAAATCATCTGGAGTTAAAATCAGGTTTTTTTCAACTTCACGAAAGTGTGCAATACGCTGCTGAATATCTTCTTTAGGATTTTTTAACTTTGAAGTTTGAGCGACATCCAATGCCAATGCCAAGTAATCCTCAAAGTGACGAGATTCAGACTTGAGAAGATAGCGGTAGTATCGACCTAAGTCTTCATCTACAAGCGGTGCGAGCGCATAAAAACGCTCACATGAACGCGCTTCTACAAAAGCACCAATAATCATAATGTCGATTAAAGCTTCAGGCTCATAAGTACGTACTTCTTTACGCAATCCACCTGCATAACGACCCGCACTAATCGATTGCCATTCCTGCCCACGTTTGGTCATTAGTTCAAGCACTTGTTCATAGTGCAACATTTCTTCACGCACCAACTGTGCCAGCTTAACCTGTAAATCGGTAAAGAACGTGTAGCGAAACATCAGGTTCATAGCCGTACCTGCTGCTTTCTTTTCACAATTGGCATGATCTTGCATGAGTAACTCTAAGTTATTCATTGCTTCATCCAACCATGCTTTTGGTGTTTCACATCCCAAGAAGCCCAAAACGGGCTTCATAAGATCATCATAATTTATTAACGACATAATTCTAAAAACTTATCTTGCTGATTTAATGACAGCTTTCATTTGTTGAACGGCTTGAGCTAAACCCACAAACACAGCATCGGCAATAATGGAATGACCAATATTAAGTTCATGAATTTGCGGAATTTGAGCAATTGGCGTGACATTTTTAAGGTTTAAACCGTGTCCTGCATTCACCAACAAACCTTTAGCGGCTGCATATTCTGCACCTTGAACAATACGCTCAAGTTCGTGCTGTTGTGCTTCTGCTGTTTTTGCATCTGCATAGGCACCGGTATGAATTTCAATGGTCGGTACACCACAAGCAATTGCAGCATCAATTTGCGCAATATCGGCATCAATAAACAAAGACACTTCGCAACCAATCGCAGTTAAGGCTTGGGTGGCTGCTTTGACCCCTTCAAAATGTCCTAAAACATCCAGACCACCTTCAGTAGTCACTTCCTGACGTTTTTCTGGAACAAAGCAAACATGATGCGGCTTGATTTCTTTGGCAAATTCAACCATTTCAGCGGTCACAGCCATTTCCAGGTTCATATGCGTTTTCAATAACGGACGCATACGACGCACATCATCATCCTGAATATGACGACGGTCTTCACGTAAATGCAGGGTAATCCCTTCTGCACCGGCTTGTTCACAAATCAATGCAGCATTGACTGGATCTGGATAAGTGGTTCCGCGCGCCTGTCGCAATGTCGCCACATGGTCAATATTTACACCAAGCAATGCAGCCATAATAATTTCCTAACCATGATTAAAAATTAAGATTGAGATTTAGATTGAGTATTTAGAACCCACAATTGACGGCTTTTCAGTGGTCGCTCTCCCAAAAGAGAGGTGATCATCTGCCGATACAGTTGAGCCAACAATTGTAACTGCTCCGGGTTAAAATCCCTACCCTTTTCATAATCACGCATCGACAGAATGTGCTGTCCCGATAAAGTTGAGCGTGACTGTTGTGCAGTGGGGATAAAACCTTCATTGAGCTGAAATAGATAATTTTGAGTTACCTGAATCTCATGCTGCTGAGCATCAGTACTAAAGTCGAGTGCATAACCAAGCTCTTCCAAGAGAGCATGTTCAAACTGGCGTAAAATTTGCCGTAAAAAAAGATGAGGATTTTCGTGTTGTGCCAATTGTTGCAGTTGTTGCAAGGTCTGATGATATTGCACAAAGGTTTGTGGCATTTCAACTTCAACTGGACACAAACGAAGAATAAGTTCATTTAAATAAAAGCCAGAAAAAAAGGCATCGCCAAAGAAAAAAACCGGCTGATTGACAATTTCTAGTTTAGTAAAATTTTTAAGATCAGATTTTCCAGAAGCTTGCAAGCAAATCGGTTGGTATTGCGGAGGTGGCGTTTGTCTTAAGATTCCATCAACGCGACCATGCTCCTGCGTAAACAAATGCACGATATGACTGCGCTCACGGTATTTACGATGATGAATTAAATAGCCATGCAATTCTTCATTTCGCATGAATAATCAAATCTAATCTTTTTTCTTTTTAGAATCGTCATCACTTTCTTCGTCATCCCCATCTGGAATGACCGCACCCACGACGGCAGCAGTTCCTTTAACTACGCCCTTCGTGGTTTTATAAGCCACTTTTACAGGGACAGTGACAAGTTTATGAATACAGCCTTGCAGAAATAAAACACATGCTACAACTGCCAATACTTTGATCATCACTATTCCCTATAAAAGAGTTGCTTATCAAAACTGTTTAGATATCGCTATAACCTAAACTTTTCAATGCACGTTCGTCATCAGACCAACCGCCTTTCACTTTAACCCAAAGTGTCAGCATGATCTTTTGTTCAAACATTTTTTCCATATCAGCACGCGCATCCATACCGATTTTTTTCAGCTTCGCGCCTTTTTCACCAATCACAATGGCCTTTTGACCTTGGCGATCAACAAAAATCGTTGCATCGATATAGATACATGCTGGTTTTGGACGACCGGTTTTTTCATGAACAGTCGCTTCTTCAGTCTTGAATGACTCAATCTGTACTGTTAAATCATACGGTAGTTCTTCACCTAATTGACGCATGATCTTTTCACGAATCACTTCAGATGCAAGGAAGCGCTCTGAACGATCGGTAATCTGATCCAATGCATACAAAGGTGGCTGAAACGGTAAATAGTTTTCAATCGTGTCACGCAAATGATCAAGATTTGAGGCGCGCAAAGCTGAAACAGGAACAATTTCTGCGAAATTCATCAACTTCGCTCGCTCTTGAATCAATGGCAAAGCACTGTTTTTATTTTCAAAAGTATCAATTTTATTGATCACTAGAATAACGGGCATTTCTGCATTTTTAAGTTTTTCCAAAACCAGTTCATCGTTTTGAGTCCACTTTTGCGCATCTACCACAAATAGCACCAAGTTCACATCACGTAGTGCAGAAGATGCCGCACGGTTCATCATTTTATTGATGGCACGGACTTCTTTTTTGTGCATCCCCGGCGTATCCACAAAGACTGCCTGAGACTTTTCACGTGTATCAATACCGACAATCTTGTGACGGGTCGTTTGCGGCTTACGTGAAGTAATAGAAAGTTTTTGACCTAAAATATGGTTCATCAACGTAGATTTACCCACGTTTGGACGCCCTACAATGGCTACAAATCCACTTTTAAAATCTGCAGGGATAGTTGTGCCTTGTGAACTGAAAAAATCATTAATCAGGTCGTTGCCGTTGCTTTTCGGCTCGTGATCAGCATCGATGTGATCAGAATGTGTAGTCATGCAGATTACTGCTCCAATTGTTTTAAAATATCTGCCGCTACTGCTTGCTCAGCAAAGCGACGGCTGGATCCTTCACCATACAATACAGGCAAACCCTCTATAATACATTCCACTTTGAAATGCTGATTCGGGGCATCGCCTTGAATATCTACAACATCGTAAATAGGGAGAGGTTTTTTACGGGCCTGTAAATATTCCTGTAAGCGTGATTTGGGATCTTTGAGTTGGTCTGTAGGCTCAATATGGTCTAAATATGGCTCGTACCATTTGAGTACGATCTCTTGCAAGACTTTTAAATCATTGCAGTCGACATAAATTGCACCAATAATCGCTTCTACAGTATCAGCAAGAATTGATTCTCGATGATGTCCACCCGATTTCAACTCGCCTGTGCTTAAGATTAAACACGGACCAAGTTTTAAATCGTTTGCAATTTTGCCTAATGCTTCTTGACGAACCAATGTGGCACGCATACGCGTTAAACGCCCTTCATTTTCACGAGGGTAGGCTTGATACAAATAATGGGCAATGATCATCCCTAACAACGAATCGCCTAAAAACTCTAGACGCTCGTAGTTAGATTTATGACTCACCGACCGGTGTGTCAGTGCAAGCTGCAATAATTCAGGCTGTTTGAACTGATAACCGATACGGCTGACCAAGTGCATATCACTTAGTTTGGACTGACCTTTGATCAAAACTTTTCTCGAACTTTAACACTAAATCTATATTGAGTAAGAAAGGCTTTCTTATCTCATACTCTTTTTTCACTTGCAGACCATCGGTATTGATGACTTGTGCAATATCTTTAAACTTGATATCACGAATGCCATTCATATCGAAACGCTGCCCTATCTGTTTCTCAAACTCAGAAGGTGAAATGTTTTTCGGGCTACTTTGCATTAACTCCGTAATCTGATTATCAATTAAACGATCATCCAGATACGGTCCCCAGACTGCAATTGCAATTTTTGCCAAAAAAGCAAAACCAATAATTGCAATTAAAATTCCAATATATGATGCACCTTGTTGATTTTTACGCATTTGTTATTTTTCCAATCATGCTTAATCAATTTTACCGTTACGATTAAATGACGGCAATTTAAAACCAGGTTCTTTATGCATCCAGATATAGAATGCACGACCTGTTAGGTTTTCCTCTGGTACAAAGCCCCAAAAACGACTGTCAGCACTTTGATCGCGATTATCCCCCATCGCGAAGTAGTGACCTTGTGGAACTTTGACTTCCCAATATAAACCATTTTCAGCCGAGTATTTACCATTTTCAACATAATTAATAAACGGCGCTTGGCGTGCGACATTTATACCTTCAAGCTCACGCATTTTAAAGGTGTGCTTACCCAGTGTTTCTTGATGATAAATCGAGGTTGGTGTATCTAAAATGTCTTTTTCACGGCTAAATTCAACTGGAACTTTAGCGACCTTATTACCGTTAATTGAAAGCTGACCATGATCATAAACAATATGATCACCTGGCAAACCGACAACACGTTTAATATAACTAATGGTCGGTTGTGGTGGATAACGGAATACAATTACATCACCACGTTCAGGTTCACCCACGTCAATCACTTTGGTATTTACGATAGGTAAACGTATTCCATAATTGAATTTATTGACCAGAATAAAATCACCGGTTTCTAATGTCGGCACCATCGAATCTGATGGAATATTAAAAGGCTCATATAAAAATGAACGCAGAATCAGGACGACTGCCAACACCGGCCAAAAGTCATAAGCCCATGTAATAATGAAATTTTCATTATCCTTGCCTAGAGTTTGTCTTTGTTTAAAGACAAACTTATCCAACAACCACACCAAAAAGAAAATTAATGTGGCTGGTACAAGGATTAAATTAAAATCAAAATCCATGGGCTTATATCCTCAATCTTATTATCTTTCTACTTTCAATACAGCCAGGAACGCTTCTTGCGGGATTTCAACACTACCCACTTGCTTCATGCGTTTCTTACCTTCTTTTTGCTTGGATAGAAGTTTCTTCTTACGTGAAACGTCACCACCATAACATTTAGCCAATACGTTTTTACGCATTGCTTTTACAGTCGAGCGTGCAATAATTTGTGCGCCAATTGCAGCCTGAATCGCGACATCAAACATCTGACGAGGAATCAGCTCTTTCATTTTTTCAACCAGTGCAATACCACGGTGACGCGCATCATTACGATGAACAATCATCGCCAAAGCATCCACTTTTTCACCATTAATCAACACATCCACTTTGACCAGTGATGAGCTTTCAAAACGGACAAAGTTATAATCAAGCGAGGCAAAACCGCGTGAACATGATTTCAATTTATCAAAGAAGTCCATTACCACTTCAGCCAATGGCACTTCAAAGGTCAAAGACACTTGCTTACCTAGGAACTTCATTTCTTTTTGAACACCACGGCGTTCAACACATAATGTCATGACGTTACCCAAGTATTCTTGAGGAACCAAGATATGACATTCAGCAATCGGCTCACGTAAATCTTCAACTGTTGAACCGTCAGGCATTTTCGATGGACTGTCGATGTATATCGTGTCGCCATTCTTCATTAACGATTCATAAATTACTGTCGGTGCAGAGCTGATGAGGTCTAAATCATACTCACGCTCTAGACGCTCTTGTACAATTTCCATGTGCAGCATGCCCAAGAAGCCACAACGGAAACCAAAACCTAAGGCATCCGAACTTTCTGGTTCGAAGAACAATGCAGAGTCATTAATTTGTAATTTATGCAGTGCTTCACGGAACGGTTCAAAATCGCTGGCATCAATTGGGAACAAACCTGCATAGACCTGCGGTTTAACCTTTTTAAAACCCGGTAATACAGCAACATCTGGTGTAGCCGCTAAAGTGATGGTATCACCCACTGGCGCACCAAAAATATCTTTAATCCCGGCAATGACAAAACCTACTTCACCGGCTTCTAACTCACCTGTTTCAGTATGCTTAGGGTTAAAAATACCCACTGATGTCACGATATGGGTTTGACCAGTCGATTTGACCAGCATTTTGTCACCCTTACGGATACGACCTTCTTTAACACGAACTAGAGAAACTACACCTAAGTAGTTATCGAACCAAGAATCGACAATCAAGGCTTGTAAAGCAGCGTCACGATCACCGACCGGTGGCGGAATCACATTGACCAGTGTTTCTAAAACACCTTCAACACCTAGACCTGTTTTCGCAGAACAGGTCGGTGCTTCTGTCGCTTCAATCCCGATAATATCTTCAATTTCTTGAATTACACGCTCAGGTTCAGCCTGAGGTAAATCAATCTTGTTTAAAACAGGAAGAACTTCCAAACCTTGTTCAATCGCGGTATAGCAGTTAGCAACAGACTGTGCTTCTACACCTTGTGCCGCATCTACCACTAGTAAAGCACCTTCACAAGCTGCTAGAGAGCGTGACACTTCATAGGAAAAGTCAACGTGTCCCGGTGTATCAATGAAATTCAATTGATACTCTTGACCATTTGGATGGGTGTAATACAAGGTTACTGAAGCAGCTTTAATGGTAATTCCGCGTTCGCGCTCAATGTCCATAGAGTCAAGGACTTGTGCTTGCATTTCACGAGCTTGCAAACCACCACAGGTTTGAATAAATCGATCTGCAAGTGTCGACTTACCATGATCGATATGTGCAATAATCGAAAAATTTCGTATATTGTTGATATTAACTGACTTTTTAGCAACTGCCATAAACTACTCTAAATCAAAACACACAATCACATACTCGAACAAACAAAGTATTTATGACGTGCAAAAAAGGATATTCCGAAGATGTTGCACAGTATAAGCAGTAGATAGTTAAAAATACAGAGAGCTTTTAAAAATAGTCGGTTTCTTCTGCAAACTTTGCTATAAACCACCCTCGCTCAAGTATTGATATATAAATGTTATGACAGCAATTAAATCAGGTTTAAGCCGTAGTCGACAGGAATGTAATCTCAAGCTTTCAAATTAATATTGGTGAAATCTAGCGGGTTAATCTCGGCTGCTATCGGTTGATAGGCTTGGGTAAATGTTGGTGACATGCGTTTTGGTCGACCTGTTGCGATTTCAATGCATGCCCATTTAGTATTTCCTGTAAATAAAATACTTTGGTCATGAGGACGATAGAAGACGTATTGACGGAAAGAATACAGTGCATTGAGATCATTCAACCAGGTACGCAAAATAATTTTTTCGCCTTCAAATGCCGCTTTACGATATTGCACATGATGCTCAATCGCTACCATTGCATGCTTCAATTCAAGGTATTCTTTAAGCCCCAAACCCAAGGCTTCAATATGTGCAGTCGCAACTTCCTGTATCCACTGCATATACACCACATTATTCACATGTCCCAAACTGTCAATATGATCTGCTTGAACGGTCATTTCTAAATCAAAAACTGTGCTCATATATTCTTTAAACCCGTACTCGTTGCAAAAATTTCGCTCAAGGAACCACAGTCTACGTAATTTTAAGATCGAGTAAAATTGCAAAATATAAAAAAACCACTCATTTTCAGAGTGGTTTTGCTGTTCATTTATTGAGACTATTCAATACGCATTCCCAAAATTGCGCGTTGATCTTGACGAATAATCGAAACCCGAGCAATTGAACCTTTTTTCAAGTCAGATACAGATTTGATGAAATCCTCACTATTCAGAATGGTTTTATTATTGATTTGAGTAATGATGTCGCCTGCAATCAGGCGCGATTGTGCAGCAATACCACCTCGCTTCACTTCTTCCACCAAAATACCGCCTTTAATATCCAGCTGTGCCTGTTCAGCAGCGCTTAGATTGCGAATGCTAACGCCGATCACTGGACCTTTTTGTTGGGCGGTTTGTTCCACTTTTGCCGGGGTGTCATCTGGAGCAGTCGTCACAGTCGCCGAAATATTGCGGGTTTTATCATCGCGTAAAACTTGCAACTGAATCACTTGATTAGGTGTAGTCCGGTTTAAATAATTCAACAAATCAGAAGTTCTTGAAATGGGTGAACCATTATATTTCAAGATGACATCGCCCGACTTAAAGCCGGCTTTGGCTGCTGGTGAATTTGGCGCCACCTGTGTCACCAGCGCACCTTCAGGTTTGGACAGATGATAAGATTCTGCAAGGGTACGATCAATATCTTGCAGCATTATTCCCAAGTATGAACGCGTTACCTTCCCATTCTTTTTCAGCTGATCCGCCACATCCATGGCCACATCAATCGGAATAGAGAATGACAAGCCCATATATCCACCAGTACCACTAAAGATTCGTGAGTTCACCCCAACAACTTCACCATTTTGATTAAATAGTGGACCACCCGAATTCCCGGGATTCAAAGCCACATCGGTTTGAATAAATGGAACTGAGGTTTCACCCATCATGTTGCGCATTTTTGCGCTGACAATACCGGCTGATGCAGAATAGTCAAAGCCAAACGGAGAACCAATAGCCAGTACCGGCTCTCCCACTCTGAGTCGATCGACATTACCGGTACGTAATTCAGGGAAATTCGAGCCATTGACTTTTAGAAGCGCAACATCGGTACGCTCATCACTTCCGACAACAGTCGCATCAATTTCACGGCGATCACTCAGCATGATCGTGACTTTAGAAGCATCTTCTACCACATGATGATTCGTTAAAAGGTAACCATCTTTACTGATAAAAAATGCGCTGCCATAACCCGTTTTTTCTTGTGGTGCTTGTTGCTGTGGAATAATCACCCGATTACCAAAGAAACGTTTTAATATTTCAGGAACTTGCTGCTGTAGCAATTCTTGCTCTGTCATTTTTTTAACGACATTTACACTCACAACTGCCGGGCTAACTTGTTCTACCAGATTGGAAAAATCTACTGGCGATGCTGCTTGTGTTTGTGCTGCAGCTATCGTAAATACCGCAGCATAAATTCCTTTTTGTACATAGCGATTTTTCATATAAAGCATTCGCTCCATTTCATTATAAATATGTGTAGACAGTTTCTAGCATAAACTTTGTCTATCTTGGGTAATAATATGTTTGATTATATTTGTATAAACAACAGCTTAAAGTTTTCTTAAAAGTTTGTTGGTTTATTACTTTTTCTCATCATACATTAGCATATTTGCTCTTGTTTTTTGATCAAAAAAGCGGTGTTATTAGCGAACTTTTTTTCGAATTAGCTGATTGACATGTCTAATTTAAACACAACGCATCATTTTGATGTGATCATTGTGGGAAGTGGCGGTGCAGGTTTAAGTCTGGCTTTATCGCTACCCGATCATTTCAATATTGCAGTTTTGGCAAAATCGACCTTGACAGATGCCAGTACTTTTTATGCGCAAGGCGGTGTCGCAGCTGTTCTGGATGAAACCGACTCAATTGAACAGCACATTGATGACACCATGATTGCAGGCGCACAACTTTGTGAGATTGAGGCGGTAAAACAGACAGTAGAAGGTGGTAAACCTTCAGTTGATTTCCTTTTAAAGCATGGTGTGCAATTCACCTTAGATGAGCAAGAACAACTGCATTTAACCCGTGAAGGCGGGCATTCACAGCGACGTATTATTCATGCCGCAGATGCAACCGGTCGTGCCATTTCAACCACGTTGGTTGAACGCGCCCAAGAAAAACACAACATCACTATTTTTGAAAATTATATTGCGATTGATTTAATTACTTCGCAAAAATTAGGGCTAAAAGATCAAGGCAATCGTGCTCTTGGGTTATATGCGCTGGATGAAAAAACTGAAAAAGTACATACCTTTTTAGCACCTTCTACCGCTCTGGCGTGTGGTGGGGCAATGAAAGCCTATTTGTATACATCCAATCCCGATATTGCGACCGGTGATGGTATTGCCATGGCCTATCGTGCCGGTTGCCGCGTTGCCAATATGGAATTTAACCAGTTCCATCCAACCTGTCTTTATCATCCTCAAGCGCGTTCATTTTTAATTACTGAAGCCATGCGTGGTGAAGGCGCTTATTTACGTTTACCCGATGGTGAACGTTTTATGTTGGGTTTTGACGAACGTGCTGAACTGGCGCCACGGGATATTGTGGCACGTGCCATTGACTATGAAATTAAGCGCTTAGGGATTCGTCATGTCTGGCTCGACATTACCCATAAAGATGAAGCGTTTATTAAAGAGCACTTCCCGACCCTTTATGCGCGCTTGTTAGAATTGGGCATCGACATTACCAAGGACATGATTCCTGTAGTTCCTGCAGCTCACTATACTTGTGGCGGCGTGATGGTCGATGAAAATAGCCAGACCGACATTGAAGGACTCTATGCCATTGGTGAAACCTCTTATACGGGTTTACATGGTGCTAACCGAATGGCCAGTAACTCACTTTTAGAATGTTTTGTCTATGGAATGAGTGCTGCAAAACATATCGAAAGTCAGTTCAATACCAGTTATATTTATCCAGATGTACCGGCTTGGGATGATTCTCAGGTAATGAATCCTGATGAAGATGTAGTGATTTTGCAAAACTGGGATGAACTGCGTCAAACCATGTGGAACTATGTCGGGATTGTGCGAACCACCAAACGTTTGGAACGCGCCTTACACCGTATTGAAATGCTGAAACGGGAAATTACCGAGTATTATCAGGATTACCAAGTCAGCAAAAACCTGATTGAACTGCGTAATCTGGTCTTGGTTTCCGAGATGATTGTGCGCTGTGCGATGGAACGTAAGGAATCACGAGGTTTGCATTACACCCTGGATTATCCTGAGCTTGGACCTGAACTGCGTAAAACCATCCTAATTCCACCTAGCTTTCAAGTGGAAACACCATTGGTCAATGCTGAAGCCTAGTTTTTAAAAGTTGTAAAAACAATAAAAAGCCGAACATCTCTGTTCGGCTTTTTAATACTGCATAACATTTATTATTTATCGTTGAGGTGGTATGGAATAGGTGCTTACAGCATGCGCAATCGGTTCTTCCGTATCCATAGAATATAACCATACATCCCCGACTATCAGTGCCTTGCCGACTTTCATTAATCGACAAACCGCACGAATATCCTGTTCTGCTGTAGGCTTTCTTAAAAAATTGATGGATAAATTGGTCGTAACAGCCAACGCGACAATGCCGATCTCGCCTAGTATCGCAATATAAAGCGCATAATCAGCAGCGGTCATCATGGTCGGTCCAGATACCGTTCCACCCGGTCTTAAATCAGCAGCACCCACATGATAAATAATGGATGCAGCTTTTTCAGTCACTGTTTCTATTTCGCATTTTTCCAGACTTTGTGGAAATTCAGCCTGTAAAAAAGAAATAATTTCTGCTTTGGTACTTTTCATTTATGCTTTATCTTCATCCCTGATAATGCTGAATATAAAAGAATAACTCACCTTAAGCACTGATCTTTTTGATCTTTGTTTCAATCTTAAAAAGTTATTTCAGATAAGATGCAGCCTGTTCAAACACCTGATCTGGTGTCTGAGTGGCATCTAGACGCTTAATCCGTTCACCCTGTTGTTCCCAAAGTTCCTGATAACCTGAACGTACTTTCTCAAAGAAAGCAGCTTTCTCCTGTTCAAAGCGATCCAGTGCGCCACGTTCACGTGCACGTGACATGCCCAGTTCAGTCGGTGCATCCAGCCAAAACGTGATATTTGGCATATGTGAGACAAAATTTGCATTCAATAACTGTAATTTTTCTTTACTTAAGCCACGCCCCGCACACTGATAGGCAAAACTGGCATCAGTAAAACGGTCACAAAGGACTGTTTTACCTGCAGTCAATGCAGGCACAATGACTTGTTGTAAATGTTGCGCACGTGCTGCATACATTAACAGCAGTTCAGTATCATGGGCCATGCTTTCTTCATGATTAACCGACAACAGTAGCGAACGGATTTGCTCTGCCATTGGGGTGCCGCCCGGTTCACGAGTCAAGACTACTTCATGACCTTGCTGCGCTAAATAGTCATAAATTTTACGAATGAGTGTGGTTTTCCCGACACCTTCAGTGCCTTCAAAACTAATAAACATCCATCACTCCTGCTTCGATTTTAAAACAGACAAGTAATCCTGCACTGCACGATTATGCTCATCCAAACTTGCCGTAAATTTATGTCCACCATTACCGGTTGCGACAAAATAAATATTGTTTGATGCATCTGGATGCATCGCTGCTTCAATTGCTTTTTGACTTGGTAAGGCAATAGGTGTTGGCGGTAAACCACTGTTGGTATAGGTATTATAGGCAGTCGGGGTACGCAAATCTGTACGGGTGATATTGCCTTTATAATTATCTCCCATACCATAAATCACGGTTGGGTCAGTTTGCAGACGCATCCCCATTTTCAAACGGCGCACAAATACACCAGAAACTTGTTCCAGTTCACGATCGAGACTGGTTTCTTTTTCAACAATTGAAGCCATAATCAAGGCCTCATATTTATCTTTATAAGGTAGGCCAGAGGCGCGATTTGCCCATGCTTCGTCCAAAGATTTCATTTGACGGTTATACAAATCTGTCAGAATCTTTTTATCTGTTTCGCCTTTGGCAAAGAAATAGGTATCCGGTGCAAACAGACCTTCAGGATGATTAAACGGAATATTCAACGCTTGCAGCATTTGATCTTGCGGAAGATTCAACACTTCTTTGGTGACTAAATCATCTTTCTTTAAAAGTTCAATTAACTGCTTAAAGGTCGTACCTTCAATCACCAGAATGCGATTCATTTGTGCATTTTCAGAATTCGCGAGCATATCCATCACTTGACGAATCGTCATGCCCTGACGCACTTCATACACACCGGCTTTCATAGTGTCATGAATGATAAACTTTTGATAAAACTTTAATATAATCGGGAAACTGACTTTATCTTCTTTGGCTAAACGATTAATAAAGCCTGAATAGGTATCACCTGTTCCGATCGCCAGCAGCTGCTTTTCACCTTCGACAGGATAAGCCTTAAATAAGCTTGACCATAAGATGACTGAAGCCATGACCACGAAACCCATGAATAGAACGACGAAACCTTTCAATGGAAATACTTTTGTGGCTTTCTTTTTTGAGTTTTTGTTTGTGCTGGACATATTAACGAATCTGAGTCAATTGAAGGATATTAAACAGTTCAATACATGCTTGAACATTCAAAGCTTGCTGATTAAGTTCAGTCACAACTTTCATTGGACTTAAGGCATTGCAGAAAAACAGACTTTCAAATTTTGAAATTTCTTCCATATCAATAAAACGCTGTTCGCAATGAATACCTTTCTGCTGCATACGAGATAAAATTTCTGTCCGCATTACACCATGGACGCCATTATAACGAAGTTCTGGGGTAATCCATGTATTGTTTAAACGAATGAAACAATTACTGCTTACTCCTTCAACAACAGTGCCTTGCACATCAGTCACCAGTGCTTCGACCCATCCCCGCTGGTCAGCCTCATTTTTTAATAATACCTGTTCCAAACGATTCAGGCTTTTTAAACCGACCAGGCTGGGCATGGTCAGTCCCAATGCCTGTTGCAGTATACCCGATTTTATTTTTTCAACTTGAAAATCATCAACCACTTTGGGATAAAAAAATACCCATACATCTGCCGGATGATCAGGCAAGCTATATCCGCGCTGCCCTTCACCACGACTAATGATAATTTTAAACGTGCCATTCACTTCCAGAAATTGCTGCTGTAATAAAGCCAAGCTTTTTTGAATCAAGCTTAAATCTGCTTTCAATAAAAGTTTTTCACAACTTAGATGTAGCCGCGCCATATGCAAGTTTTCAAGCTCAATTTTGCCATGCCGAACACGCGCAGTCGTAAAACAGCCATCACCATAATGGAAAGCACGATCCAATAATGAAATTTCGTTTATTTCCTGTGCATTTTTAAAACATGGCATATGCAAACATCCTGTGAATGATGACTTAGTTTAAAAATAGCGGCGCTGAATTGATAGCAGTTTTATTCATATCAAATTCGTTTCTTATTATTTTTTCACCCTGATAGATAACGCTATTCTCCGCCTTGTACAAAACATAAATAATTTAAATGTAAAGGATAGCAAAAATGCGCTCACTAAAAATCGGGGTTTTAACAGCACTTATTTCAGCAACGTCTTTTAGTGCGCTTGCAAAAGACTTTTTAAACGTTTCTTACGATCCAACCCGTGAATTGTATGAAAACTATAATAAAGAGTTTGGTGCCTACTGGAAGAAGTCTACAGGTCAAGAGCTCACCTTCAAACAATCACACGGCGGTTCCGGCAAACAGGCACGTTCAGTCATTGATGGCCTGGATGCAGACGTCGTAACTTTAGCATTGGCCGCAGACATTGATGCCATTGCAGAAAACTCAAATCTGCTGCCAAAAGACTGGCAGAAAAAGTTTCCCAATAACTCTACACCCTATACATCAACCATCGTATTTTTAGTACATAAAGGCAACCCGAAAGGCATTAAAGACTGGGGAGATTTGGTTAAAACAAATGTGGGCATTATTACCCCGAATCCTAAAACTTCTGGCGGTGCACGCTGGAACTATTTAGCAGCTTGGGCTTGGGCGAAACACCAAGCAGGCGGCAACGATGCAAAAGCGCAAGAATTTGTACGTAAAATCTATAAAAATACCAAAGTACTAGACTCTGGCGCACGTGGTGCAACCACAACATTTGCTGAGCGCGGCATTGGTGATGTATTGCTGGCGTGGGAAAACGAAGCGCACTTAGCGATTCGTGAACAGCCGGGCAAGTTTGAAATCATCACGCCATCATTGTCTATTTTGGCAGAACCGCCAGTGGCCATTGTTGAAAAGAATGCACAGAAAGATGGCAATCTCACTGTGGCTAAAGCTTACTTAAACTACCTCTATTCCCCTGCAGGTCAAACCGTTGCAGCTAAAAACTTCTATCGTCCGCGCAATGCCACTGTCTTGGCAAAATACAAATCCGTATTCAAACCTTTGAAACTGGTGACGATTGACAAGGAATTCGGTGGCTGGACTAAAGTGCAAAAAGCTCACTTTGAAAATGGCGGCATTTTCGACCAGATCGTGAAAGCAAATAGCACCAAATAATCCTAGAAGATCAAGAGCAGCATTGACTTTATTGATAAGGCCAATGCTTTGGATCCAGAATAAGTTCAATTTATCTCTTTTATTCATATAAAATTCATTTTTTATTATTTTTTATGCATAAAGAATGGCGCTATTCTGCATTCATGTTACAAAACAGTTAAGAATATTGAGGTTGGCATGAGCATTTCAGCAAAATTAAAGTTAGGGGTTTTAGCAGCAGTGATCTCTGCAACATCTTTTAGCGCTCTGGCAAAAGACTTTTTGAATGTCTCTTATGATCCAACCCGTGAACTTTATGAAGATGTCAATAAACAGTTTGGCAAATACTGGGAAAGCCGTACCGGTCAAAAAATCAACTTCAAGCAATCTCACGGTGGTTCGGGTAAACAAGCCCGTGCGGTGATTGATGGTTTAGATGCGGATATCGTAACGCTTGCTCTTGCTGCTGATATTGATGTCATTGAACAAAAAACAAAACTGCTTCCTGCTGACTGGCAAAAGAAACTTCCTCAAAACTCAACACCTTATACATCTACAATCGTGTTTCTGGTACGTAAAGGCAACCCTAAAGGTCTAAAAGACTGGGGCGACTTGGTTAAACCCGGGGTAGGCATTATCACTCCCAACCCTAAAACGTCTGGCGGTGCACGCTGGAACTATTTAGCAGCTTGGGCTTGGGCAAAACACCAGACCGGTGGTAACGACAAAACAGCTCAAGAATTCGTGCGTAAAATTTACAAAAACACCAAAGTACTCGACTCTGGCGCACGTGGCGCAACTACAACATTTGCTGAACGCGGTATCGGTGATGTATTACTGGCATGGGAAAATGAAGCGCACTTAGCGCTTCGTGAACAGCCCGGTAAATTCGAAATCGTAACGCCTAGCTTGTCTATTCTGGCTGAGCCACCTGTTGCGATCCTAGAAAAAAATGCTGAGAAAAAAGGCAACAAATACTTGGCGCAAGGTTACTTGAACTTCTTGTATTCACCATTGGGGCAAGAGATTTCAGCACGTAACTTCTACCGTCCACGTAACGCAAAAGTGTTAACAAAATACAGCAATGTATTCAAGCCACTTAAACTAGTCACCATTGAGCAGGAATTTGCTGATTGGGATAAAGTTCAGAAAGCGCACTTTGAAAATGGTGGCATCTTTGACCAAATCGTAAAAGCCAATAGCGCGAAATAATCGTGCTGGAAAGATAGAGGAGCATCGACATGATTCATACCGTAATTGTTCCAGGCGTAGGGGGCAGTGAACCTGCGCATTGGCAATCCTGGTTACAACGACAACTCATGTCATGCTCTCGTGTACAGCAGCAGGATTGGAATAATCCGGTCCTTGAAAACTGGATCAGCGAATTTGTAAATACCATTCGCCCGATTCAAGGTCATATTCAAATCGTGGCGCATAGTTTTGGTTGCCTAACTACTGTTGCAGCACTCGCTCAGCATCCGGAATTAAATCAAAAAATTAAAAATTTGATTTTGGTTGCACCGGCGAATCCTGCACGTTTTGGTGAAGCTGGCTTTGCACGTGATAGCCAGCAAGATTATCAACGTTATTTTCATCAGTTAAAAATTGCGGTTCCGACCACTTTACTGATTAGTGAAAATGACCCTTGGTTAAATTTTGAAGATGCCCAATGCTTGGCCCAAGCATGGAAACTCAATCCAATTAATCTGGGTCAAGTCGGACATATTAATGTTGCTTCCGGTTTTGGTCCATTTCCTGAAATTTATGATTATCTGATTTCAGAAAATGTACTGCAACATATCAATTTTTCTGATGAGAGCAAGTGTTATTTTAAATTTGCAATTTAAAGTCTGCAAATTATGCTTGTGCCGAATTAAATTTTTATTTTTGCTGACTTTATTGGTCAGCATTTTCTCTTTTGAGGAGTAATCATGTCGCAGCGATCCCGAGTGCTGCCAGGATTTGGTCTTTCTCTAGGCTTTACCCTAGCGTATTTGTCATTAATTGTTCTTATTCCTTTATCTGCAGTGTTTATTAAATCACTGGGCATTGGCTGGGATGGTTTATGGGAAATTTTAAGTTCAGAACGTATCCTAAAATCTTTGCAGTTAAGTTTTAGTGCCGCACTCATTGCAGCCTTAGTCAATGTGGTATTTGGCTTGTTACTGGCTTGGTGCTTGGTTCGTTACAGCTTTCCTGGCAAACGAATTATTGATGCTTTAGTGGATTTACCCTTTGCTCTGCCAACAGCAGTCGCAGGTATTGCACTGACTTCTTTATATGCACCTACAGGCTGGATTGGTCAGTACCTAGAACCAATTGGTATTAAAGTGGCGTATACCCCAATCGGGATCACGCTTGCGCTGATTTTTATTGGCTTACCCTTCGTGGTACGTACGGTACAACCTGTGCTAAGTGACCTGGAAACCGAACTGGAAGAAGCAGCTTCAGCACTCGGTGCCAATCGTTTTCAGATTATCACCAAAATCATTTTGCCGATTTTGTTTCCTGCACTACTGACTGGTTTTGCATTGGCATTTGCACGTGGTGTAGGTGAATATGGTTCCGTCATCTTTATCGCAGGTAACCAGCCCTATGAAACTGAAATTGCGCCACTGATGATTATTTCTCGTTTAGAAGAATATGATTACGCAGGTGCAACCACGATTGCGGTAGTGATGTTGTTAATTTCTTTTGCGATCTTATTCCTGATTAACTTGCTACAAGCGTGGGCAAGCCGCCGTACAGGGAGAACTGCACCATGAGCTTAATCACCAATAGCAATGCTTTAGCGGAAAAACTGCAATCTCGTGATGCAACCCGTGAACCGACCTGGGTACGTAATCTTCTGATTACGATTGCGCTGATCTTTTTCTTAAGCTGCCTGATCCTGCCTTTAATTCTGGTCTTTGTTGAAGCCTTTAAACAAGGTGTTGCGGTTTACTTCCAAGCCTTGATCAATCCAGATACTCTATCTGCAGTAAAATTGACTTTATTGACCGCTGCCATTGCCGTGCCATTAAACGTGGTGTTTGGTGTCGCAGCTGCCTGGTCTGTTGCGAAATTCAACTTCCGTGGTAAATCTATTTTAACCACCATTATTGACATCCCCTTCTCTGTATCGCCTGTTATCGCAGGTATGATGCTGGTACTGATTTTTGGTACTCAAGGCTGGATGGGCAACTGGCTAATGGATCACGACATCAAAGTGTTGTATGCCGTGCCTGCCATTGTACTTGCAACCATCTTTATTACCGTTCCTTTTGTGGCTCGTGAATTGATTCCGTTAATGGAAGCGCAAGGCACTGAAGAAGAAGAAGCCGCGATTGTACTCGGTGCTTCAGGCTGGCAAACTTTCTGTAAAGTGACCTTACCGAATATTAAATGGGGTCTGATTTACGGTGTGATTCTGTGTAATGCCCGTGCGATGGGTGAATTCGGTGCAGTATCGGTGGTGTCCGGTCACATTCGTGGTGAAACCAATACTTTACCGTTACACGTCGAAATTCTTTACAACGAATATACCTTTAGTGCTGCGTTTGCGGTGTCCTCGCTGTTGGCTTTACTTGCCATTGTGACCCTGATTTTAAAAACATGGGTTGAAATACGCCAAGAAAAGCAAAACAAACGTAATGAAGATTCACAAGTTTCTTAAGGAATGACATCATGAGTATTCAAGTTAAAAATATTGAAAAACACTTTGGTGCATTCCATGCACTTAAAAACATCTCACTGGACTTTCCAGATGGTCAGCTGGTGGCATTATTGGGTCCATCAGGCTGCGGTAAAACCACCCTGCTTCGCATCATCGCTGGCTTAGAATCGGCTGATGGTGGTCAAGTGATTCTTGAAGGTGAAGATGCCACCGATGTGCACGTTCGTGAACGTCAAGTGGGTTTTGTATTCCAGCATTATGCTTTGTTCCGTCACATGACTGTATTTGACAATATTGCTTTTGGTCTGCGTGTTCGTCCACGCTCGACCCGCCCCTCTGAAGCGGAAATCAAAAAACGTGTCACCCGTTTACTCGATTTGGTTCAATTGGGTTTCTTGGCGGATCGTTTCCCGGCTCAGTTGTCTGGTGGTCAGCGTCAACGTATTGCATTGGCGCGTGCACTTGCTGTTGAGCCTCGCGTGTTGTTGCTAGATGAACCGTTTGGTGCACTCGATGCCAAAGTACGTAAAGAACTGCGCCGCTGGTTACGGACCTTGCATGATGAATTACATATCACCTCTATTTTTGTCACCCACGATCAGGAAGAAGCCTTAGAAGTGGCGGATCAAATTATCGTGATGAACAAAGGCAATGTAGAGCAGATTGGTTCACCACGTGAAGTTTATGAAAAACCGGCAACACCGTTTGTTTTCGACTTCCTGGGTCAGGCCAATCGTTTCGAAGGTCAAAATCAGCAAGGTATCATCCATCTTGGCGAAGACCGCATTCAATTGCCACAAGTGAAAGATGCACCACAAGGTGAAATTGTTGCCTTTGCGCGTCCAAACGAACTCAGCATTCATGCCACTCCACAAGAAAATGCCATTCAAGCCACTTTCTTACGTGAAATCTGGATTGCCGGTAAAGTGCTTGCAGAACTTCAGGATCGCCAAGGCAATTTAATTGAAATTTCGCTTAGCTCTGAAGAAGCGAAATTACATCAATTTAAACCGAATCAAACTGTGTGGTTAAGCCCAACTACATTACATTTATTTGCCAATGACGTCGCTTAAGAACAAATAGATGGGGCAAAAAAAGCCCCATCCCCTTTTAAGGTACAAAGAATTATGAATTTCCAACAATTAAGAATTATTCGAGAAACCGTTAGACAAAACTTTAATTTAACTGAAGCTTCAGCAGCACTTTACACATCGCAATCAGGTGTGAGTAAACACATTAAAGATTTAGAGGATGAACTGGGTGTACAGTTGTTTATCCGCAAAGGTAAACGTTTATTGGGTTTAACTGAGCCGGGCCAGTCTTTACTGGGGATCGTAGAACGTATGCTGGTCGATGCAGACAATATTAAACGTCTTGCAGATGACTTTAACCGCGTCGATGAAGGTACACTCACCATTGCAACCACACATACACAAGCCCGTTATGTGTTACCGCCGATTGTGAACCAATTTAAAAAAGAATTTCCAAAAGTACATTTGATTTTGCAACAGGCAAGTCCGGTTGAAATTACGGAGATGTTACTTCAAGGCGAAGCCGATATTGGTATTGCAACCGAATCTTTAACCACTGAAGATAACCTTGCAAGTGTGCCTTTTTATACTTGGCAACACAGCATTATCACGCCACAAAACCATCCACTGGCGAACAAAACAGATATTACTCTAGAAGACTTGGCGCAATATCCGCTTATTACTTATCATGGCGGTTTCACAGGTCGTTCAAAAATTGATAAAGCCTTTGAAGAGGCAGGAATTGATGTGGATATTGTGATGTCAGCACTCGATGCCGATGTCATCAAAACCTATGTTGAACTGAATATGGGCGTCGGTATTGTCAACAATGTGGCTTATGACGCAGAACGTGACTACCGTTTAAAGCAGATTCCAACCGATATTTTTGGCGTAAATACCACTTGGATTGCAGTACGTAAAGGTCATTTACTTCGTGGCTATGGTTATGAGTTTATTTCACTCTGCTCACCAGAAGCAGACATTAAAGCACTGAAACGAGTGGCTTACCCAGAAGATTAAACAATCACATAATTATTTAGATTAGGGATATCACAATATCCCTTTTTTCATTTTAACTCACCTTTCTATTATTTTACTGATCAGCAATATAAAAAATTTATCCATTCAAAAATTAAAGTATAAATAATCTTAAAATTAGGCTTGCTCATCCTCAATAAAACGACATAAAGTACACCCACTGAATAAAAAAATTCAATTACATAGTGTGTCATCAGGTTTTACACACAAAATATATAAGCGAAGTCATGATTTAATTTGGGGTTATTTATGAAAGCTACGGCATCTAGCATAACTCTGTGCATTTTTTTGCCTACACAAGTATTTTCCGCAGCCCTTGAAACTTCAAACCAAAGCATTGCGACATTTTTACAACCAAACCATTACGCTGAATTTTCAACCGCATTTGTTGATGCCAATATTTCTGGGAATACTTACCGCCCTGAAGCCAATAATCCATCAATATATACAGAAACCTCTACCCAAAATTTTGTGAATCACTTTTATCTATCTAGCGCGGCCTTAAAATTACAACTGGATTCCAATTGGTCCGCAGGTCTGATTTATGACCAACCTTTTGGTGCCGATGTCAATTACGCTTTAGATCCTGTTGCCACGAGTCTGGATGATTTAGTCAATGCTGTCGGCTTTAAAGTGGATAGCAACAATCTCACGGCTCTTGTCGGCTATCAGCCAAATCAATCTTGGAACATATATACCGGCTTAAGTTATCAAAGCTTAAAAATGCATTTGAAAATTTCCGGTCAATCGATGGGCATACTGGCTGATTATATGGGGGAGATAAAAAAAGATTCCGCGAGTGGTTGGCTTACTGGCGTTAGTTATCAACGACCAGAATATGCCCTTAAAACCTCACTGACTTATCGTTCTAAAATTCGACATAAACAACACTTTCAGGAACAAGTCAGCACAGTTCCAGTTATCCCTTTACTCAATTTAGCTTCCGACCAAAACACGACTATAGAAACACCTCAATCGGTCAACCTTGAGTTTCAATCTGGCATAACAGCCAATAATTTAATTTATGGATCAGTGCGTTGGGTCAATTGGCAGAATTTTAAAATTGTTTCTCCCTTGATGAGTTCAGGTAACGCTACACTTGTTCCTTTAGTGAATTATCAAACAGATCAATGGAGCACAACTTTAGGTCTGGCGCATATACTGAATGACAAATGGACATTGATGACCGATATAGGACGAGATAGCGGTACCGGTAATCCTGCTTCTACCTTAAGTCCTTCAGATGGTTTTTATAGTTTTGGTGTAGGTGGTTTTTATAATATTCACTCTCATTTATTTATTGCTGCCGGTATGAAATACTTAAAGCTGAATAAAGCAAAAATTCAGCAAGTTCAAAATGGTTCAGGCAATTTATTTGGGCCTTTATCTTCGGTAAACAATAACAATGCAGTCGCTTATGGGGTCAAAGCAGGTTATCGCTTTTAACTAAAATTATTTAATCTATAAAAACAAAAAAACGAGCCGGAACTCGTTTTTTAAAGGATGCTAACTTTAAATTACCAGTGATAGCTTACGCCCACTTTACCGACTGGTAACCATTGGTATTCATCATCATTTTCAATATTACGTTCATGTTCAGCTAATAAAGCTTGGTCTGGATCTGTACCCCCCACACCAGTTAAGCTCGCTTTTGGATTGCCAGTATAGTAAGCACCGACTTCACCAAACACACCCCAGTTTTTGTTAATTTTTGGAGCGAAACCTAAACCTAGATATGGAGCAATATCATTTTCATATGCCACTTTACCATTTACTGAAGTAAAGTTTGTTGAAGTGCCATCGATTTTAATTATACCTGAGCCAGTTCTAGAGTTTAGCTCGTATTCATTATCTAGATAACCTACACCCGCAGCCATATATAAAGCTTGTGCCCAGCGATTTTCACTGGCACCCCAAGGACGAATTTCTGCATTTAAATATGCAAGTTTGTTATCCATATCAACGTCATATTTTACGCCGTCTACAGACAAATCATCAGACCAAGAGATATCACCACCATTATAACCCAGTGCCAAACCTACATATGGGTTTGCAGTCCAAAGTAAGGCACCACCATAACCCGTTGTCCCTACTTCAGCACGAACACCGGTTGGAATAAGCTGATTACGATCAAATGAATAACCATCTTGAACTACTGCATCATCAGCTATCGCTGTTCCTGCGATAGCAGTCAAAACAGTTGCTGCTAAAATCGTACTTAAAGTTTTCATTGTCGATCTCCTCAAAGAAATTGCTATTTTCATCATTAGTGCTTTTCTAATAATTAGAACTATAAAATATTAATTGCTCGAATTTTATTCTAAATTTGCTTGGTTTTTGTTAAATTTTGATACAAATGCTTTTTACCACTGATTAATAATAATTATTTTTATAGAAACTTTTATATTATTCGCCTAAATCGATCTATCCAACTTAATAAAATATTGCATTATTCACTGTATTGTTTGCGTTGTGTTAACGCACTGATATTTTACAAACATCTCAAATAAATTCCTTAGCTTTTGTTGAGTAGAGCCATTCATAGATCTTTAATAATTAATTCCGATCTAAAGTCACTTTTTCATCTATTCTTGTCTCAATATAGTGTAAAATCTTGGAAAATTTTTTTTGGAAATGGAAGATCATGTCTCAGCTTTCAACAATCATTGAACAGGCTTTTGAAGATCGTGCAAATTTCACCGCGGCTGATTGCCCTGCTGAAGTTCGTAGTGCTGTAGAACAAGCTATTGCTGGTTTAGATAACGGCACACTTCGTGTGGCTGAAAAAATTGATGGTGAATGGATTGTTCACCAGTGGCTTAAAAAAGCAGTTTTGTTATCTTTTAAATTAAATGATAACAAAACCATTGAGTCTGGTGATCTTCGTTTCTACGATAAAGTAGATACTAAGTTTGGCGATTGGACTGAAGAACAGTTTAAAGCAGCAGGTGTTCGTGTTGTTCCACCAGCAGTTGCACGTAAAGGTTCATTCCAAGCGAAAAATGTTGTATTGATGCCATCTTATGTCAATATTGGTGCTTACGTTGATGAAGGCACCATGGTTGATACATGGGCAACTGTGGGTTCATGTGCGCAAATTGGTAAAAATGTGCACTTGTCTGGCGGTGTAGGTATTGGTGGTGTTCTTGAACCATTACAAGCGAACCCAACGATTATTGAAGACAACTGCTTCATTGGTGCACGTTCTGAAATCGTTGAAGGCGTGATCGTTGAAGAAGGTTCTGTAATTTCAATGGGTGTATTCATTGGTCAATCGACTAAAATCTTTGACCGTGAAACTGGCGAAATCCATTACGGCCGTGTTCCTGCAGGTTCTGTAGTAGTTTCTGGTAGCCTTCCTTCTAAAGATGGTACTTGCAACCTTTATGCTGCAATTATCGTGAAAAAAGTTGACGCGAAAACTCGTGCTAAAACAAGCTTGAACGATTTATTACGCGAAGACTAATCTGTCTTAAGTCTGTTACGGAACTTTAATCGTTCCTCATCTCTACGGTCAGACATGATCGTAGAGATTTTTGTTTTTTGTACTCTCATGTTTTTTGGTGTGGTAAATTTTTGTTATGAATACTCTTCGATCTTCCGCTATTCCTGTTTCTGATCCGTCTGCGGGTTTACGCATCACGGAGATTTTCTATTCATTGCAAGGTGAAGCCAATGCCGCAGGTTTACCGACGGTTTTTATTCGTTTAACCGGTTGCCCTTTACGTTGTACTTATTGTGATACCACTTATTCTTTTGAAGGTGGTGAACGTCAATCCTTAGACGACATTATTAAAACAACACTTGATTTTAAAACACCATATATTTGTGTGACTGGCGGTGAGCCGCTTGCTCAACCGAATGCCCTGCCTTTGATGCAACGTTTAGCCGATCTTGGCTGTGAAGTGTCGCTCGAAACCAGTGGCGCTTTAGATGTATCTAAGGTTGATCCGCGAGTTTCTAAAGTACTCGATTTAAAAACCCCAACTTCCGGTGAAGTTGCACGAAATTTGCTTAGTAATCTTGATCATTTAACTTCGCATGACCAAATCAAGTTTGTGATTTGTAATCGTGAAGACTATGAATGGTCAAAACAGCAGGTTGAACAATACCTACTTACCGATAAAGTCAGTACCGTTTGGTTCTCACCTGCTTTTGCGGTAGAAAAAGGTGCAGTCCGTTTGCCTCAACTTGCACGTGATTTAGCACAATGGATTTTAGAAGACCATCTCCCTGTTCGTTTCCAGTTGCAGTTGCATAAACTGCTCTGGAACGATGAAACCGGTCGTTAATTTATTTCTGTTCTTGAATACCTATATTTGTTTGGAGATTTGAATATGCGCCCTCGTGCCATAGTTTTGTTATCTGGCGGCTTAGACTCAACAACTTGTTTGGCTTGGGCGCAAGCACGTTATGAATGTATTGCTTTAAGTTTTATGTATGGTCAACGTTCGACCACTGAACTGGATGCGGCTAGAGCATTAACACAACGCGCTGGTGTAGAACATCGTGTCATTAATATTGATTTGGGTAACCTTGGTGGTTCTGCGTTAACAGACCACAGCATTGATGTACCAGAACATGAACAAGAAGGCATTCCTGTAACTTATGTTCCAGCACGTAACACAATATTTCTATCCTATGCGCTCGCGGCAGCAGAAGTTTTTGGTGCAGAAGCCATTGTGATTGGGATCAATGCTGTTGATTATTCAGGATATCCTGATTGTCGACCTGAATTTATTGATGCTTTTGAACGCATGGCTCGCCTGGCAACTAAAGATGGCGTGGAAGGTAAACCTCTTAAATTTGAAACACCTCTGTTACATTTATCCAAAGCAAATATTATTCGCTTAGGTATAGAACATGGCGTAGACTACAGTCAAACGGTGTCTTGCTACCAAGCAGACGACCAAGGACGTGCTTGTGGCAAATGTGATAGCTGCCGTTTACGTAAACAGGGTTTTGCTGACGCTGGTATTGCAGATCCAACACGTTATATACCGTCATAACAGGGTAACAGTACATGAAAAATTTAAAATCAAACATTATTCTTTCTACATTAGTTTCTGCTGTAGCATTCATGGCAACTGCTTCAAATGCTGCAGAAACAAACAAGCTCCAAGAAGCGTATAAAAGCACTAATGTAAAATCTGCTTTAATTAATGTTTGTAAAGATGAAACAGGTAAAAGTAAAAAATTATCAGCAGCAGAAGTAAGCAAATACTGTACTTGTGCGGTTGAAGCTGACGGTAAATTAACCAATGCTCAAAAATGGGAAATTCAAAGTACCATTAACCAAAAGAAAAGCCCTGCAACTTTAGCTTTTGTTCAAAAACAAAATAAAGATCTTCAAGCTTGTTTTGGTCCGCAACTTACAGGCAAGCTTAAAAGCTTAACTGAAGAAGCAATGAAATCTGCTCAACAACCTAAAAAATAAGTTAATTTAGCTTGAATAAAAAGCCTGCAATTGCAGGCTTTTTATATTTTAAAATTAAACATCAGTTCTGCATTAACTGCTCAAAAGTCGTTATCATAAACCTATAAATTTAAGATCAATATGACAAATTCAACTTGATAAGGATGAACCTATGTCTGCTATTACCCTGCCTAATCAAATTTTTCCAACCACAACTGGAGAAATCAACCTGAGTGAAATGCCATCAGAATGGCTGATTGTGTATTTTTATCCGAAGGATTCAACACCTGGTTGTACCACGCAAGCGATTGGCTTTTCTTGTTTGAAGGATCAGTTTGATGCTTTAAATACCACGATTCTGGGTATTTCACGTGATTCGGTGAAAGCCCATCAAAACTTCACTGAAAAACAGAATTTGACTATTAATCTGATCAGTGACAAAGAAGAAGTGTTGTGTAATCTCTTTGACGTGATTAAAGAAAAGAACATGTATGGTAAAAAAGTCATGGGGATTGAACGCTCAACCTTTATTTTCCATAATGGCAAATTAGTCAAAGAATACCGTAAAGTGAAAGCGGCCGGTCATGCAGAACAAGTACTAGAAGACTTAAAAGCCCTGCAAGCAGCTTAATGGCACTGTTATTGGATTTATAAAAGCCCAAAAGTTCGGGCTTTTATCCTGCTTCTTTTTGTGAGCTCTTTTATGCAACCAAGAATCTTATATTTACCCTGCCCTTAGATTTTTAATTGTGGGCAATAATAAACGTGGATCACGGCATACGAATCAAAAAAGAGCTATAAAAAGATTTTTTAACATTGGCAAATACAATTTTAGTTAGTTTCACATTGGCCCGAAAGCTGAAGATTCACTTTCTCCCCCACACCTCCAATACCTTTTCTCATACCAAAATCGCTACGGTTAATCACTGCAGAAGCTTGGACATCAAGTAAGTTGACATTAGAAAGATTAGGTTTAAATGTCGTTACAAAAATTACGGGCTTGGTCACACCACGTAGAGTTAAATGTCCTAAAACATTATATTTACCATTGCCTAAGTCTTTAAACTGGATACTTTTAAATCTTACCGTTTTGTATTTTTCTGCATAAAATAGGTCTTCCCCCAGAATCAGATGTCTCAGCAATGGTTTATTGAAGCTCAAACTATCGACATCCATAACTAGATGTGTCGATGCATTTTGCGGTGCTTTAGTATCAAATTCCATGCTCGATTGAACTTGATTAAATTTGGCTTTGACCACCGTAAGCCCCATCGACTTGATCTCAAAACCAACATTACTTTGAGGGGTTAAAATCCATGATTGCGCAAAGGACTGGCTACTTACAGCTAAACCGGTTGCTACGATAATAAGTCCATTTTTTATTGTTGCTTTCAAATTTAAATCCACCTTTTTTGATTTATTATTGATCAGGTTTAGATTCACAATCCAACCTCAGATTAAATTTGTTTTAAGTTTTCGAATTTTCTTTTTTTATTTTTATATCAGTTTATTGAAGTTTTTGTAAAACCATTAATGACTAATGGAGAAATATTTAACATAATTTTTCTGTAAGAATTGGCTTGATAGAGAGGTGGATCAGGAAATTTGAACAACACTTATAAGTGATATTTTGCTCCCCAAATGATGTTATAAACATCAATATATGGAGTATTTTATGGCACGTAGACCAAGAAGAAATCATTCAAATGA
>NZ_JABERK010000060.1:0-1116 GCF_013004315.1 Acinetobacter sp. ANC 5378 | reverse complement strand
ATTGCTTCTCGTGGCAAAAGTTCTATAGACTGGTTTTATGGTTGCAAATTACACCTTCTCATGAATAGTGAAGGACAAATTGTGAATACAGTTTTATCCCCTGGACACATTGCAGACATTAGAACCTATCCAGAATATTTTCTATGCAAAAGCAACCTTAAAAAGGCTAAATTAACGAATTGCAGGCTCGTATTTAGGTATCTTTCACAGTTTTTCCAAAGTCTTCTGCATTTTTCCAACCAAGCAAATGATCTTTCAACAACCCAACGTTGAGGAATGACTGCAAATTTATGTAATTCACTTCGTTTAGCAACTTCAACTCGAGCTCTAATTAAATTCTTAACAGCCAAAGAAAAGGGTTCGCCTGTATAACCACCATCAACAAGTACAACCTCTACATTTTGTAAGGTATCTCTATGTAAAGTTATGGCATCTAATGCACCTTGACGATCCGTTTTATCTGCTGTCGTAACCAATATTCCATGCGGGAGACCTTGAGTATCAACAATAATATGTCTTTTAATCCCTGAAACTTTTTTACCAGCGTCATAGCCTTTATCACGTGCAGTATCTGTGTTTTTCACACTTTGTGAATCAATGATGATAAAGCTCGTTTGTTCTTTCCGTCCATTGCTGATACGGGCCTCGCCAACCACATTTTTTTAAAGCTTGCTCAAGTATGCTAGGTTCAGTTTCTGATGGTTTTTTATTCCAAATCGAGAAGTAATAATGCACGGTGCTTTTAGCTGGGAAGTCTCGAGGAAGCATACTCCATTGGCATCCACTTTTTAGAATATAGAGCAATGCGCAAAACACTTCATAGACATCAACGACTCTTGGACGTGTTTGTTTTCTTCCGCTCAATAGTAACGGTTCAATTTCTTTAAAGGCTTCTCGACTAATGTCGCTGGGATATGGTTTTCTCATGAGGGAAATTTAACAAATTATTTTTTCAATTGCTAAAAAGAATGAAATTAATACTGGATAGGCTCTTAGAAAAATCGAAGAATTAGTTGATGGCTTATTGGCAACTGTTTATGGAGATAGAGGTTATATTGGAAAATCAATAAAAACCAAATTATTAGAGCAAGATATCGATTTAATTACTTATCCTAG
>NZ_JABERK010000059.1:0-1200 GCF_013004315.1 Acinetobacter sp. ANC 5378 | reverse complement strand
GGTAATACCCCCATTTTTAATTGAACTAATGGGTAGAAAATCCAAAGCCCTTGTTATTGTTTAAAATTAGGTGGACAACCATTTACTGACATATGAGGTCGTTCATGATTATAAAAGTACTGCCATAAGGTTGTACAGTCTTGAACCTCACTAAGCTCTTTAAATAAATATTGGTTTAGGCATTCGTATCGAACTGTGCGATTAAATCGTTCAACATAGGCATTTTGTTGAGGGTTACCTGGCTGAGTGAAGATATGCTCAATATCATGTTGATCACACCATTCTTTCATTAAATCGCTTATATATTCAGGCCCATTGTCGGATCGAATATGTTTAGGTTTGCCTCGCCATTCAATTAATTGGTTAAGCCCCCGCAGAACACGTTCAGCCGGTAATGAGAAATCAACAAGGATATCTAACGATTCTCGATTGTAATCATCAATGACGTTATGCACACGGTAGCTACGCCCATCACTGAGTTGATCATGCATAAAATCCATTGACCATGACTCATTCTTAGCTGTTGGTACTGCAAGGGTTTCTGGTTGTTCTCGCTTAATTCGTTTGTTGGGTTTAATCCTTAAGTTAAGTTCAAGCTCTTTGTAGATCCGATATATGCGTTTGTGATTCCATCCATAACCTTTTACATTGCGCAAATACAGATAGCAGAGTTTAAAACCCCACGTTTTATTTTCATTTGTTAGCTTAATCAACCACTCAGCGATTTGAACATTTTCCTCTTTCAAAAGGGCCTTATAGCGATAACAGGTTTGGCTAACATTAAAAATTAAACAGGCCATGCTGATAGAAATCTTAAACTGCTCAGCAGCCTGCTGTGCAAGAGACTTCCGCTGAACTGGCCTTAAAACTTTTTTGAAAGAGCATCTTGTAAAATGTCAGATTTAAGCCGCTCATCAGCATACATACGTTTTAAACGGGCATTTTCAGCCTCTAATTCTTTAAGCCTAGTCATCATGGAAAGATCCATTCCGCCATATTTAGACTTCCACTTATAGAAAGTTGCGGTGCTCATTCCATGCTCACGGCAAAGGTTTGGAACAGGTGTTCCTGCTTCAGCTTGTTTCAAAATACTCATAATTAAGCTGTCTGAATATTTAGATATTTTCATAGAAAATCTCCTTAAATCAAGGGTATTCGATTTTCTACTTTTAAGTCCAATTATTTGCGGGGAGCATTACC
>NZ_JABERK010000058.1:0-2505 GCF_013004315.1 Acinetobacter sp. ANC 5378 | reverse complement strand
GAATTCGTTTACGCTTATTTTCCTGCTTGAGAAATTGCCAATAGATCGGTTCAAATTTCTTAAAAAAATCATCAATGGCACAGAAGATTTCTGTAAAATCAGACATGGTGGTTAGAGTCTTTGGTTTGTGTAGTAACTTTCTAAATGGCTCTAGCCATCTTTTTTTCAAGCGGTTTTCTTATCCGTAATTCGGGTTATTTAATGTTTTTAAATTCAAAATAAAATACCCTTATCCACAATTTTAAATTCAAAATCTTATCTTTTAAAATATGCCGCTGATTATATTTCATGGTTAATTTTTAAGCTTTTTATACAGTCCAGCCCTTGATTGACAAGAAGCTGAGAATAAGTGCGATATTTATTTCGATAAAATAAATATTTTAATTACATATTTTTGTTTAGTACTTTATTTAATCAATTTTTTATGATAAAAATGCAAATTAGAAATAGGAATTAACGATAAATAAATCGGAATAGAGCTTTCCATGAAAATCGTGCAAGAAGAAAATATACAACAAGTTGAACATCAACTTGGAAAACGCTTCCAGTTAGACACCATCTCATGCTTATTTTTTGTATTAGGCATGTTTATGTCTGCCTATTTTTTACATCTCTTTATTCTTTAAGCTTATTTTAACGCCTAATTTTCAACCTATTTGTTTCAAAAAAATTCTTTTTAATCAATAAAAAGCCCATCATATGATGGGCTTTTTTACTTTAAGGCTTAACCATTGCGTTTTGCAAAGTCATCCATAAAGTTCACTAAGGCTTGTACGCCTTCTAATGGTACGGCGTTATAAATACTTGCACGCATACCACCCACTGAACGGTGACCTGCCAAATTAAGAAGATGATTTTGTTCAGCTTCTTTCAGGAACAATTTATCTAGATCCGCATTTGCCAAAGTAAATGGTACGTTCATGATCGAACGGTTTTGTTCTGCAATTGGATTTGCGTAAAAATCACTTGCATCGATATAACCATAAAGCAATTTGGCTTTTTCAAGATTTACTTTGTGAATGGCTTCAACACCACCATTTTCAAGCAACCATTCAAATACCAAGCCAGACAAGTACCAAGCATAAGTTGATGGGGTATTTACCATTGAATCATTCTTCGCTTGCGCAGAATATTTCAAAATGCTTGGAATTTCAGGTTTTGCTTGATCCAGTAAATCATCACGAATAATCACTAAAGTTAAGCCTGCAGGACCAATATTCTTTTGCGCGCCTGCATAGATTAAACCAAACTTAGACACATCAATCGGTGATGAAAGAATGCTTGAAGATAAATCCGATACCAAGGGTGCATTCACTTCAGGAATACCGGCAAATTGAAGACCACCGATGGTTTCGTTATCAGCATAATGCACATAAGCAGCATCGTCAGATAAGTTCCACTGGCTTTGATCCGTAATCGCCAACTTACCGTTAATGGTCGTGCCCGCTTCCACGACATTGATGTCGCCATAGCGTTGTGCTTCTTTTAGCGCTTTTTCAGACCAGATCCCGGTATGGATATAGTCTGCTTTATTATTTTTTCCTAAAAGGTTTAAAGGAATTGCAGAGAATTGAAGTGAAGCACCACCCTGCAAGAACAATACTTTATAGTTGTCTGGGATGTTCATCAATTTGCGTAAATCTGCTTCTGCTTTTTCTGCCACAGCGACATAGTCACTACTACGATGACTCATTTCCATGATCGAAAGACCTTTGCCATGCCAATCGAGCATTTCAGCTTGGGCTTTTTCTAAAACGGCAGTCGGTAATGCAGCAGGGCCAGCACAGAAATTGTACGCGCGCATGATTTTTCCTTTCAAAGTGAAACACAATAAAATAACGGCATTTAACCACAGATAGCCTGAGCTTGCAGTAAATTATCCTGAAAATATTTCAATGCTGTCGGACATTTAAAGTCAAAAGTTCAATAAAGAGCTGTTGTTCATTTCAGTTTAGTAATCTCAATAAATACTTCAACCATGATTAAATGACTGACTCTAGGAACAATTAAAGCTGGACTCAGAATCACAGCATAAATAAATGTAGCTAAAAATTAAATCAATCGTCTTTGCAATTTAAAGATTTCCAAAGGAAAAATTTAAGTGTTACAACTCAACTAGTCGAACGTGTAACCAAATTGCTTCATCTTCAAATTGACTGATGCAACCTGACGTCTATGACCAGTTTGCAAATACTTGATTACTCCAATTCGATCTGTATGTTTTATTAAGATTTCAAGATATTGATTATGTATAGAGAACTTGAAGGACTTTACTAAAAGCCCTGAAGCAAAAAATCAATTCAGAGCCCTCTATTTCGTCTATATTTAGATTTGGTTTTATGCGATAACTATATTTTTATCGCATTATTGTGCGAAACCGTTCTAGGGCGTGTCATCAATTAAGCCATATCATGATTGAGGCAAGGTAGATCGCTGACAGGAAGTTTTGAGCCAATTTATCATAGCGCGTAGCAATACCTCGATACTGCTTGAGCTTGGCGAAGA
>NZ_JABERK010000057.1:0-35393 GCF_013004315.1 Acinetobacter sp. ANC 5378 | reverse complement strand
AAGTTGGGTGTATTGCTTCATTGTGTGCTTTCCAATTGCGAGTTGAAAAAGTCTAATGATTCTAATACACCTAACTTTTTCAACTAAATACAAATGTGTCGCACTTGGTATTTGAATCCGCGAAACTATTTAAAAACATGACCATTTAAATACTTAAACTTCATCTTATTCAGGAATAAAAAATGGATATCTTGAACCAAATTTCGACTCAAATTGCCGCACTGGATTCGGGTGAAAAATGGAGTGTATCTGCTCAAGATTTATGGATTAGCCATGCCGACTTCCACTCAGTTTCAATTTATATTTCCCGAGAGGCGGAAAAAGGACAATTTTCTGTTTCTACTCCAGAGGCATTAAACTCTTGGGTTGCAAGCACATCTGTCACGATTACCAAACACTGAAATAGATTAATCAAAATAGTCCACTTCGGTGGGCTATTGTTATTTTAATAGCTAGATTAGATTTTTTATCCAATCCCAACAAATTCAAATACGACTTAAATCATTAAAAACTAAAATAAATCTACAGCAATTCCCAGCATATTACCTACACCATAGCCCATACCTAATAACAAGCTAATCCAGATCAGCCCGCCTACTACGTTATAAAGCATAAAACTGAAAATATTCATGTGCCCCGCCCCTGCAGCAAAAGGTGCAAATGAACGAACAAACGGGACAAAGCGTGCAACCAGAATGGTTTTTCCACCATGTTTAGTAAAATAATGATTGGTTTTAACAATATATGCAGGTTTCAAAAACCGTGAATGTTCATGGAAAAATTTAAACCCCAACACCTGACCGGTATAATAATTGACGATATAACCCAATACTGCCGCAATAAATAACAATGACCCCATATAAGGTAAATGGACGACATCGGTGGTTGAACATAGTGCGCCAATCGCAAGCAGCAAGCTATCACCAGGCAAAAAGAACATAAATACCGAACCCGTTTCTGCAAAAATGATCAGAAATAAAATGGCATAAATCCACAAGCCATACTGATCCAGTAAAGTAGGTAACCATTGTTCAATATGCATTATAAAATCAAGCATCTTCACCTACTCACTTTAACCATATTATTTGCATAAATTATTAAAAACAAACACTAAAAATAAAAAAAACAGTCTGATTTTTCAACCAGACTGTTTTCTATTCTATGGATTTTTACTTCAAGAAGCCATTTTCTGCAAGAAATGCCATACTTAATTTGGATTGTTCTTTGGTTTCAGCCGCTTTATCACCGAGCATTAAACGCTCGATATAGCGGGCTAAAACATCAACTTCCAGGTTGACTTTAGCACCGGTTTTCCATGTGCCAATATTGGTTCTTTCAGCCGTATGTGGAATCAGATTAAGACTAATCACATTACCACGTAAATGGTTAATGGTCAGACTAATCCCATCCACAGTCACGGAACCTTTTTCAGCTAAATATTTGGCAATTTCAGCAGGCGCAGTCACTTCATAATAAATGGAACGGGCATCTTCACGCACCACGGTAATTTCACCCACAGCATCGACATGACCACTGACAATATGACCGCCAAAACGGGTGGTTGGCAGCATGGCTTTTTCCACGTTCACGCGCTGACCGACTTTCCAGGTGCCTAATGTGGTGCGGTTTAAACTCTCACGCGATACATCGGCAGCGTACCAGTTTTCGCCCCATTCAATCACGGTGAGACAAATCCCATTGGTGGCAATTGAATCGCCCAAATGAACATCTGACATGTCGAGACTGGTGCCAATACGCAAACGCACATCACCGCCCACGCTTTGTAAACTTTCCACTTTGCCTAGACTTTCAATAATGCCTGTAAACATAACTTGTTCTCTATTTCTGTATTTGTTTTACCACAATGCCAATTGTGTACTCACGCCTGTGGTATCTACCCCACCCAGTTCAGCAAAATGATACAACTGACCCAAGAGTTGGCGCAGCGGTGGACCCGATTTGGCATGGGTATCGGTAATCACAATAAACTCTAATACACGTGCGCGTTCTGACTGGCGTTGCTTGCTGACACGATAACGTGGCACATCTTGCGTTAACAGAGTCACACGACCACGTTTTAAATTCGCCTGCAGCAAATCACCGGCTTCAATATTACCATCGGTCGAATAACTGGTCAGAATATAACGCGCATTAATTGTCGCAACCAATTTCTCATACGCTTCTTTGGCATGCTTGGAAGAGTTGTACTGACTTGGACGCTCTTTACGCCATACACGGTCAATCCCACTCTTGTAGCCTTTGGTATCTGGACTTGGTAAATCAGCCTGATCCCACAAGGTTAAAGCATTCAGTACGTGATAGTTACTACCATAGGCATGCTGGTTATACGGCGGATCAAGATAAGCCACATCCACTTCAAAACTGCTCATCTGATTGGCAAGATGCTGGGCATCCACGCACCACATTTCAGCGGCCGGTTTTTTCGGCTCACCAATCTCGCAGAAACGGCTTGGCGTCAGCCAGAGTAATGATTCAATCCGTTCCAAAGCGGTTTGGGTTTTACCGCCCCAGCCATGATGGAAGCTTTTGAATACGCCACTGGTATTGCTGACAAAACTGGCTGAATAAAGCAATGGCGCCAGCAATGCCGACATCTCGACATCATCAATGGCACCTTGCGCCTGCCAGGTCGCAATTTGCTGACGGATCGCATCGATACGCATGCCGTTACGGCGTTTGAAGAACAAACGATCGCGGGTCGGATCATAAATTTCATCATTACGCGGACACAGGTTATGCGTCACCCAACCTTTGACTTCTGGCAAACGGTTTAAATAATCAATGGCTTTTTGATAACCACCCAACTCTTTAAATGCCGGTGCTTCTGTGCAGGATAAAATCGCACTGTTTAAAGCATGACTGTAGGGTTCCCAGTCATTGGCAATCACGCGATAACCATTTTGACGGGCCAGACGTGAAACCACGCCCGAGCCGGCAAAAAAGTCAGCAAAAATCGGGGCACGACCATTTTTGCTATTTAATGTTCCCGTACTCTCAAGGGCTTCCAAAATCAGATGAAGTAAACGACGCTTATTGCCTAAATACGGAACAAGCTGATTGAAAAGATATTCGTCTGTGGTACGTGCTGAATGACGACGTTTATGATAAACCGAAGACTCTGAATTCATACTGTCTCTTGAGAAGGGATTAACCTTAAGCGCACATCATCCCCCAATTGGGTGACCTCCATGAGCTTAAATCGAAGTTGCTCTGCCATACGGCTAAATTCCGCACTAAACATTGCACGTGCTGTTTGACCTAAAAATGTTGGTGCAACATAGCTGATCATTTCATCGACTAACTGTTGTTGTAAAAAGGCAGTCGATAATGTTGCCCCCGCTTCCACCAGCACATCATAAATTTGATGCTGGGTAGATAGAGTCTGTAGCAAGTCTTTTAAAGGCTGTACTGAAAATTGTAGCACGCCTAAATCAGCCAGTTCCTGACGGAAAGGTCCCATGACCATGACTGTATCGGGTTGCTGCAGTATTTTTGCGTTGAGGGGTAAACGTCCTTGACGATCGAGTACCAGACGTTTCGGCTGAACAATACTGGTGATATCTTCAATACCATTGAGCTGACGCACATTAAGCTGACAATCATCAGCCAGTACCGTTTCAATTCCGGTAATCACCACACCAGAAATGGCACGCCAATGCTGTACATCCTGACGGGCTTTAGATCCGGTAATCCATTTCGATTCCCCTGATACCATGGCTGTTCGACCATCCAGGCTTGAAGCCACTTTTAAACGGACATAGGGCATGCCGGTGGCCATGGCTTTTAAAAAACCTAAATTGAGTTTTTCTGCTTCTTGCTCACAAAGGCCCACTTCAACTTCAATACCGGCATCTTTTAGAATTTGCACACCCTTGCCTGCCACCAACGGATTTGGATCAGGACAAGCGACAATCACTTTAGCCACACCTGCTTCCACCAAGCCTTTGGCACAAGGCGGTGTACGACCATAATGCGCACAAGGTTCCAAAGTCACATAAGCGGTTGCGCCTTTGGCTTGATCTGCCGCCTGACGCATGGCGAAGACTTCCGCATGCGGTTGCCCCGCCTTCGGATGAAAGCCCTCTCCGACCAGTTGACCCTCTTTAATGATGACGCAGCCGACATTGGGATTGGGTTTGGTTGAATATTGTCCAAGTCGTGCTAATTCAATCGCACGTTGCATCCACAGCTGATCTTGGTGAATGGGATCTTGGCTTAACTTAGACATCTTGAAACTCTTTTAGTGTTCACGGTGTTGCATTTGTTCAATTTGACGTCGAAAAGCTTCTACATCCTGAAAGTCTTGATAAACCGAGGCAAAACGTACATAAGCCACATGATCCAAAGCAAATAAAGACTGCATGACAATTTCACCAATGGTTCGTGATTTCACATCACGCTCACCCAAACGGCGAATTTGTAATTGGATATCGCTGAGCACAGTTTCAATCTGCTCTTGTGTGACCGGTCTTTTTTGTAAAGCATGCATCAATGAACGGCGCATTTTCGCTTCATCAAAAGGTTCACTTTTGCCGTCAGATTTAATCACCCGAGGCATCACAACTTCATAAGTTTCAAAAGTGGTAAATCGTTCTCCGCAACTAATACATTCACGACGTCGACGAATTTGACAGCCTTCAGCAGCCAAACGCGAATCGATCACTTTACTATCTGCGGCGTTGCAAAACGGACAATGCATAGCGGTTTAATTGAACAAATCAAATCGGATTTAGAGTGTAGCAAAAATTCTGCGCTTTGTAGAGGTTTACGCAAGATATGGAAAAAAAACAGCCCTTACGGGCTGTTTTACACAATATATTGATTCTCGGTTTTTATATTATTCTACACGTTCGCCATGTTGACTTAAGTCTAGACCCATACGTTCGTCATCCGCTTCAACACGAATACCAATCACCAGGTCAATCAGTTTAAGAATGATGAAAGTGAGTACTGCAGAGTAAGCGATGGTTGCCAGTACACCTTCAATTTGCACCCATAATTGATGCATCATATTTGCAGGGACTTTATCACCCATGATGAATTCACTCGCGAACACTGCCGTTAAGATTGCACCGACAATACCCCCTACACCATGCAGACCAAAAGCATCTAAAGAGTCATCGGCTTTCAGTGCACGTTTAAGCGCAGTAATCCCCCAGAAACACACGACACCGCCAATTAAACCCATCGCCAATGCACCACCGACAGTAACGAAGCCAGCTGCCGGTGTAATCACCACCAGACCAGCAACCGCACCAGATGCACCACCCAATACAGAGGCTTTACCACGAACCACTTTTTCAGTAATTAACCATGCAATTGCTGCGGCTGCGGCTGCAACTTGAGTTACAACTAATGCATAACCCGCAGAACCGTTGGCACCGAGTGCAGAACCACCATTGAAACCGAACCAGCCTACCCAAACCAGGCTTGCACCGATCACAGTCAAAGTCAGGTTATGTGGCGCCATTGATTCACGGCCCAAGCCCATACGTTTGCCCAGCATGTATGCAGCAACCAGACCTGCGACACCCGAGTTAATGTGAACCACCGTACCACCAGCAAAATCCAGTGCACCGTCGTTACCTAACCAGCCGCCACCCCATACCCAGTGGGTAATTGGTGCGTAAACCACAACACTCCAAATGGTAATGAATGCAACGAAAGCGCTGAATTTCATACGTTCTGCAATCGAACCGGTAATGATGGCTACGGTAATGATTGCAAAGGTCATTTGGAAAATAACAAACAGAATTTCAGGAATTGTTCCGGTTAAGGCACTTGTGGTAATGCCGGATAACATGATTTTATCCAAGCCACCAATGAAAGCGTTACCTTGACCAAAAGCGAGTGTATAACCAATCACCACCCAAGTAATACTGACGACTGCCGCTGCAACAAAGCTATGTGCCATCGTACCCAAGACGTTTTTCTTACGAACCATACCACCGTAGAAAAGTGCCAAACCTGGAATAGTCATCAGTAAAACAAGTGCTGTAGACACTAAAATCCATGCGGTATCACCTGTGTCTAATTTTACTTCTTCTTCGACAGGTGCTGCTGTTGTTTCAGCTGGAGCAGGTGCCGCAGCTAATTCAGAATTTGTTAACGATGTATCAGCAGTTTCAACAACTGTGACATCTTCAGAAGGAGCGGATGCTGTTACAGCTTCTTCAGCCCATGCAACAGAACCACCTAAAAGTGCGCCCGATAAACTCAGCGCAATGAGCATTTTTTTCATTCGTATCCCCCAACCTAGTATTTTTTGAGTTATTAGGTACTCAGCAAACTTCGTGCCAAATTAGACAGCGTCTGCACCTGTTTCACCGGTACGAATACGGATGACTTGTTCTAAATTAGTCACGAAAATTTTACCGTCACCAATTTTTCCTGTGCTTGCAACACGCGTAATCGATTCAATGACTGAATCAACCATATCATCGCTAATCGCAATTTCAATTTTCACTTTAGGCAAGAAATCAACGACATATTCAGCGCCACGATAAAGTTCAGTATGACCTTTTTGACGACCAAAGCCTTTGACTTCAGTTACGGTGATCCCTTGAACACCAATGTCAGAGAGTGCTTCACGCACGTCATCTAATTTAAAGGGTTTTACAATTGCAGTTACGAGCTTCATGTTTGTTTTCCTTCGGCTTCTTTCACCAGTAAGGTTTTATGTTCAAATTTCATGCCAAACTTTCTAAGGTTGGGGGAAAATAGAGAGTTTCGACACGAGTTTTCTTTATAACCTATTTTATACTTTTAAACGTAGTCCGATCTAAAAAAAGAGTCATTTTTATTATAAAATTTACGATTTTACTCATCGAACAAAACTATATCTGATTGATGGGGGCTATGGTCTAGGTTTGAGCAATGCTACACTGCTCATACTTCTGCACCGTTAGGGAATCAACAATGATCGAAACTTTATTACAAGCAATCATGGAACAAATAGACCAACCCAAAAAAGATATTGAACATAATTTGCGTGCCTTACTCAATGAAGCGGTTTCCAAGATGGATCTGGTTTCAAAAGATGAAATTGAGCGTCAACGTACTGCGCTCAATAATGCCAATTTACGCTTGAATGAACTGCTTAAACAAGTTGAAGCATTAGAAATTAAAATCAAGAACAATAAATAAGCACTTTTTTGGTGCAATAAAAGACACAAAACGATTAAAAATAACGCACTATAACGGAACAATAATAATCTCTTTTGCTAAAATTTACACTCGAGGTCTGCTTGGACTTCATGCGCCTTTAATTGAGGTGGAAGTTCATGTCAGCCAGGGTCTACCTTCTTTAACTATTGTTGGGTTGCCTGAAGCAGCAGTTCGTGAAAGTAAAGACCGTGTCCGCTCTGCCATTATCAATAGCGGTTTTCAATTTCCGACGAAGCGCTTAACCATCAATTTAGCCCCGGCAGACTTGCCCAAAGATGGCTCACGCCTCGATTTACCGATCGCTTTAGGGATTCTCATCGCATCGGGGCAAATATCTGAAAATGTTACAGATAATCTGGAGTTTATAGGTGAACTGGCTTTGGATGGGCAACTTCGCCCCATCAGCGGAATTTTGAGTATTGCGATTGCTTGCCAGCAGTCAGGACATCAACTGATTTTGCCAGAACAAAATGCTCAACAAGCCTCACAACTGCCTAATTTTGAAGTGTTTGCAGCCAAGCATTTAAAAGATGTATGCGATCATCTTTCTAATCAACAGCCCATCCAGCAATATAAAGCCAGTCACTCTGCAGCACCAGATCAGTACAAATTTGATTTAGCCGATGTCAAAGGTCAACTCCGTCCACGACGCGCTTTGGAAATTGCCGCAGCAGGGGGACATTCTTTATTGTTTAAAGGGCCACCGGGTACAGGAAAAACGCTGTTAGCATCACGGCTTGCCAGTATTTTGCCGCCTTTAGATGCACAGGAAAATTTGGAAGTTGCCAGTATTTACTCTGTTTCAAATACCTCGCACCCCTTTGGACAACGCCCTTTTCGCGCACCCCATCATACCGCTTCAGCAGTCGCTTTAGTCGGTGGGGGTTCACATCCTAAACCCGGCGAAATCACCTTGGCGCATTTAGGGGTTTTATTTTTAGATGAACTGCCTGAATTCGATCGCAAAGTATTAGAAGTTTTAAGACAACCGTTGGAATCTAAAGAAATTGTGATTTCTCGCGCTTCACGGCAAATTACCTTTCCGGCAAATTTTCAGCTGATTGCCGCAATGAATCCCTGCCCGTGTGGTTATGCTTTTAATCAGGATATTCGTTGCCAATGTTCTGCGGATGCGATTAAACGTTATCAAAATCGTATTTCTGGTCCACTACTCGATCGTATTGATTTGCATCTGGATGTACCGCCATTACAAGTGCATGAATTGCAAGGTACAACACCCGTCGAAAATTCACAGACTGTGCGTGAGCGCGTGATTCAAGCTTACAAACTACAAATACAACGACAGCAATGTCTGAATCACGCTTTAAGTCCTAAACAGCTGGAGCAATTTGCCCCCTTGGATATGCAGGCACAGAAAATCATGGAAATGGCACAGCAGCGCTTAAACTTATCTGCTCGTGCCTATCATCGGGTATTACGTGTCGCCAGAAGTATTGCGGATTTATCCCAGCATGCAGAAATACAAAGCCAACATTTAACCGAAGCTTTGTCTTATCGGGCTCAACAGGGCTAATCTGAAATGCATAATTTGCTTATCTATAGCGAAAACCTTGCTGATCATGCTGCGATTTCATAGGTCATCGAACAGACATTTAAAGATCAGCAATATTCGAGTCATACTGAGCATTTCATTGTTAATGCCTTGCAATGCAAAAAAACAATTAAGCATTGCTTTAGCCACTATTTTAAATCAGAAAATTGTGTAGCATCTGGTATTTCATCGGTAAAAATTTCTTCAGGCGTACAAGACTGGTATGGCTTGGAACCGGTTGCAGTTTACCTGAATGGCAACTACAAGGAATCGGTTCAGCACTCATCCAGTCTGCTTTGGTTCAATTAAAAGCTCATGCAGCAAAAGGCTGTGTGGTGGTGTTAGGTGATCCGAATTTTTTATTCTAAATTTGGTTTTAAAGTGGTACCTGAACTCATTTTAGCAAATGTGCCGTCTTAATATTTCCAGACTTTATCATTTTATGAAAAATTTTAAAAAGTAACAATTACTTATCATAATTCTTTTAATGCAACTTCATAACATGGTCTCAAAATAAAAAAGGCGACTCTCATGAGTCGCCTTTTTTATTCAGTAAGTTAGAAGGCGTAAGATAAACCAAGTACAACTTTATTTTTTTGCTTGGTATCCATACGGTCATAACCACCTAAAATATAATCTACACTCATGGTAGCACCGGTCTCCGCAAGAGGATGACTTAGCCCTACAGTGAAATGACGAAAACCAAAAGTTTCGGTGGTTCCATCTTCAGGAATAAAATCACCTGCGCTATCATCATAGTAGTAAAGTCCTAACTTGGTATTCAGACTAAAATCACGTGGCAATCCATAGCTATAACTCCCTAAGAAATAGGTATCGCCCGCATTCCCCCAAGTTGTATCCTCAAGCAAAGTTTGTGCAGTAAGACCAAAATCCTTGTAATTTAAGCCCAGCATGGTTTCGAAACCATTTGCATCACTTGTACCTAAATCATAATAATAGTAATAAGTAAAACCAAGGGTATAGCCTAAATCCTCAGTCATTGATCCTTTATAACCCGCATAAAAATCACTTTCAAAAGCACTATCGGGATCTAGTTCTGTAGGGTCGCCATAACTGAGTGTTGATCCCCAATAACCCGCGTAAAAACCGGAAGCGTGGCTATAATCAAGTCCCCCTTGTAATGTTGCATTTTTATTTTCAGGGACATTAGTAATACCACGTAAATTATAGCTTGAAAATACACCAATATTACCCGAAATGGTATGTTCTGATGCAGGTGCCTCTTCTGCGAAAGTGAATGTAGATGCTGCGCCTAATACAGCCAGAGATAATGCTTTTAAAGTTAATTTCATTGTTTGATTCCCCCACATCGTACTACGACGGTTTTTTTGGTTATTTCGATAAACTCAATGAGGTAATAGCAATTGCTATGCCAAAAGCAAAATGAGATCTCTACAAGTCATCTAGAATAAAAAATAAATAGAACTATCATTTTGTTTTTATTATATTTTAGTTAACTACAATAAACCTATCTGCAATACAGTTTATTCACTGCCATAGCCCGTTTGTTCAGCATTAAAACTTACTTCAGCTTTAGAGCAAGATTCATATTTACTTACATCATGCCTCTTTTTGAGGCTATTTTTTAACCATATTATTTTATTATGCTTAAAAAAAGTGCACAAATTTAAAGCAATTTATGCACTTTTAAAAACTCTTACAGTTTTAGGCTTAAAAACTAAAATTCAAACCGAATACAACCTGATCATCAAAATCTGTATCGAAGCGATCCTTACCACCGACTACATAATCTAAAGATGCGGTCGCACCCGTATTTGCAATTTCTTTACTCACACCAATACGTGCTTCATTAAAGGCAACATCATTAGTCGTTTCAATCATGCTGTCATCTCGGCTGCTGTTATAAATAGATGCGCCAACTGAGGTATTCAACATAAAGTTTTGCGGCAAAGCATAACTATACGCTGCACTTAAATACACATCTCCCGCGTTAGCGAAAGAAGCATCTGCAAGCATTACGGATGCAGCTAAAGTTAGGTCTTTATAAGCCAATTCACCCAATACATCGAATGCTGTAGTTTTACGTTTACTGCCATCTTCAGCATTAACTGTACCGCCATTTTGATAGTAATAAGCAGTCCCTTGAACTCTATAGTTCCAGTTTTGGTTAATTTCATTACCGTACGCCACATAAAAATCATGTTCAAAACCATGATCTCTATCCTTATCAGATGGATCATAACCTATGGTTGAACCCCAGTATCCTACGCTAACACCACTTTGAAGTGCATACTCAAGACCTGCTTGTAGAGCAACATCATCATTTTCCACACCACCACGGTAAATATATTTATTCACCACGGCAAAACTACCTGTTAATACTCCCGCTGCTGGTGAAATTGTCTCTTCTTCAGCAAATGCAGGCATTGTGCTCATGGCAAGCAATAAAGATAACGCAATTTTGTGTGAAGTTTGATGCATTCCTACCCCTTAGAGAATCCGACTAAGATTCTTTTTCGATGACAAATTTAGCTGCGGATTCTAAAGCTTTTTTATAATTTTTGTTCAATTTTTTAGATAATTTCACCCTGCTTTTATTTAATTTTAGGGAAATAAAAAGCTTAACATTTAAGTAAAATATATTTTGCATTGCATATAATTAGACGATATTTACATTAAATATCATGATGATCTGAGAATTTAGATCATTGGCAAGATCTGATAAAAATTTACCACCCAGACTTTTAGTCACAACTTAAAAGCCTTATTAGACCAAAGTAGTAAGCGTTAAATAAAATAAAATTAAAAATCAGGGTGCTATCTATCCATTCTTTATAAAAAACCACATAAAGAATCATCTTTCATTTAAATATATTATTGTTTTAAATAATATTTTAAATGGAATCGATTTTTTTGAACTTTTGTTCAATTTTATCTATGCATTCTTATTCAATGAATGCATAACTTTAATGAAATAAAATGAATAAAAAAAAGAGTTTTTTGCTCTACATTACGTATACAATTCTTCTCATTTAATCCTCCCTCTTTTGTATAAGGCCATCTCCCAATGCAAAAAGCACAAAAACTTACCTTAGCAGTTTTGATTCAAGCTGCATTAATCTCAACTGTATATGCTAGCGAGCAAAGTGAATCTAAAGGCTTTGTTGAAGATGCTGAAGGAACTGTTCTATTCCGTACTGGTTATATCAGCCGTGACAAAAAAAATGGTGTAGATGACACCAGCTCTTTTGCTCAAACAGCAATTGTGAATTTAGATTCTGGCTACACTAAAGGGGTGGTAGGTTTTGGTGTAGGCGTTGTAGGCGATACATCCTTCAAGCTGGGTGACAATAAGCATGCTGGTAATGGCATGATTCCACGTGAAACAGGTCTAAACAGCGAAGGTAAACTAACCAAAGGTGCTGGTGATACTTATGACCACTGGACCCGTGGTGGCGCCAACGTAAAAGCTCGCGTGTCAAATACTGAAGTACGTTATGGTACTCAAGTTTTAGACTTGCCAGTATTGGCAAGTAACACTGCTCGTCTAGTTCCTGAATATTTCGACGGTTTCCTTGTAACCAGCCGTGAAATTAAAGGCCTAGAACTAACAGCTGGTAAATTCACTAAAAACCAGTATTCGGATCAAATCAATTCAGATGGCAATGAACTAGATCGTGCGGTGGTGTGGGGCGCTAAATATCAAGTGAATGACAACTTGAATACATCATACTATGGCACTGATATTAAAGATAAATTAGAACGCCATTATGCCAATGTGAACTTTAAGCAAGCCCTTGCCAACAACAGTTCATTCACTTATGACTTCAGTGGTTATCATACCAACTGGGATCGTGGGGCTAATAACAGCTTATATTCATTCATTGGTCCAGCTGATGGTGATTACCAAAACTCAATTTGGGCAGTTTCTGGTACTTATAACAAAGGTCCACACAATGTCATGTTGGCTTACCAACAAAACTCAGGCAACACCGGTTATGATTATGGTTTAGGTCGAGGCGTGGGTGACGGTCATCAAACCATTTATATGCCAAACTCTTACCTGTCAGACTTTATCGGTAACGACGAAAAATCAGCACAAATTCAATATACCTATGACTTTGGTGCAATGAATGTTCCTGGTTTAACCTGGACATCAGCGTTCGTTTACGGTTGGGATATCAAAGCAACTGATAATAAGGGAACAATGATCAGTGACAATGCTCAAGAACGTGAATTCTTTAACCAGGTGAAATATACTGTTCAAAGCGGTTTTGCCAAAGATGCCAGCTTACGTGTACGTAATTCTTACTACCGTGCAAGCAATGATTACCAAAGCAACTACATCGGCGACACTAACGAATGGCGTATCTTCCTTGATATTCCTGTGAAATTATTTTAATTCACAGTAAGTTCAAGAGATAAAAAAAACCTGCACAATGTGCAGGTTTTTTTTATTTAAGCCTTTCAGGCTAAATTCGAAACAAACAATTATTTGTTTGCTTCTGCATAAGCTGCAATTGAGCTAAGCACTTCTTGTTTCGCAACATCAGCACCTTCCCAACCACTTAACTTAACCCATTTTCCCGGCTCTAAGTCTTTGTAGTGTTGGAAAAAATGTTCAATTTGGCTGATCAACAAAGGCGGAAGATCAGTATATTCCTGAACATCTTTGTAGATTGGCGTTAATTTGTCGTGTGGAACAGCAACAAGTTTAGCGTCTACACCACCGTCATCTTCCATGTTCAATTTACCGACAGGACGGCAACGAATCACTGAACCTGGTTCAACTGGGTGTGGTGTTACAACCAATACGTCTAATGGGTCGCCATCTAAAGACAAGGTATTTGGTACATAACCGTAGTTCGCCGGGTAGAACATTGCTGTACCCATGAAACGGTCTACAAATAACGCATCAGAATCTTTGTCGATTTCGTATTTGATTGGTGCTGCATTCGCAGGAATTTCAATAATGACATAGATGTCGTTTGGCGCATCTTTACCCGCTGGGATATTGCTGTAGCTCATAGCATCACTCTTTAACAAGTTAAATCTTATTTAAACCGGCACGATTATAACGGTTTTTGAGAATTAAATAACTTTGTGATTATACATCCGCCACAGCAAAATATGTATTTCCCCAGATTGATGCAGGCTTAAGTTAATTTAATGACCAGAAGTAATAAGCAGATTGGACAAAGCAAAGACAAAGTCCAAACAATGCTGCGCAAAGTTGCCCAATTGGCTAAATAGCAAATGCCGTAAACAATACGTAGCACAATATAGGCAATACCGAAGGTCATAATCACGGTTTGAGGAACCACCATATATTCCGCCATTAAAATGGCAGCAATAAATAAGGGTAAACTTTCAAAACTATTTTGCTGTACCGCATTGGCACGTGCTGCCAAACCAGTGGTTTTGGCCAAAAAATCGCGCGGGTTTTGGTTATCTCGTCCTTTAAAGCCAGCAGTTTTTTTTGCAATCACTGTGAAAACGTAGGGCAATAAACATGCAATTAAGATGAGATAGATTATTCCGCTGATGGTTTGCATCTCATTTTTCTCATTAAGATTTTCTGCCCAATATCATAGCATGGCGTTTCAGTAATAATTTTTGTTAAATTATAATGTTTTTATTAATGAGGAATAAGGATCCAGTATGGTCAACCCAGATCAACAACAAATGTTTGATGTCCTGGAAAAACAGCGCCAGCATCAACTTAAAGTGGATCGTGTACTCAAAATCGTGTTGCCGATTGTGGGATTTTTACTTTCAGTCATGTGTGCAAATCTAAATAGACTGTCTCTTATTTTCACCATTGTCATCTCAATTCTTGCACTTTGGAATGTGGGGATTAAACGTCAAGCCCTTTGGATATGGACGACAGTAGTTGCACTTTACTGTTTGCTGGATAATTTCTATAGCTTTGGTTCATTTGATTTAAAGCGATACGTTTATCAGTTCGGTAGCATCACGACCTTTTTATGGATTATGGGTATTGGACGCCCTTATATTGATCGCTGGCTGATGAAAGATTAAAAGTTCAAGTATAAAAAAAGCGCCGAAAACGGCGCTTTTTTTATTACAGGGTTTATGCAGTTTTACGTAAATCTTTACGTAAGATTTTACCTACGTTTGATTTCGGTAATTCATCTATAAATTCAACATAACGCGGGCGTTTATAACCGGTTAAGTTTTCTTTTGCATATTCCAATATTTCTTCAGTGGTTAAAGACGGATCTTTTTTCACTACGAATAACTTAGGCACTTCCCCAGATTTTTCATCAGGCACACCAATCGCTGCAACTTCCAATACTTTTGGATGTTTAGAAATCACATCTTCAATTTCAGCAGGGTAAACATTGAAACCAGAAACCAGAATCATGTCTTTCTTACGGTCTACAATTTTAATATAGCCGCGAGCATCCATAATACCGATGTCACCTGTACGGAAGAAACCATTGGTCATAACTTTTTCAGTTTCATCCGGACGGTTCCAGTAGCCTTTCATGACTTGTGGACCACGAATCGAGATTTCACCCTGCTCGCCTAATGGAACTTCATTGCCATCATCATCAAGAATCGCAACTTCAGTCAATGGCAATGGAACGCCAATCGTGCCGCTAAACTCCATTGATGATGGTGGGTTTGCAGTCGCAACAGGCGAAGTTTCTGATAAACCATAACCTTCAATGATGTTAGTGCCGGTAATTTTCTTCCATGCTTCAGCTGTAGAAGCAAGAACAGCCATACCCCCACCCATCGCCATTTTAAGGTTGCTATGGTCGAGTTGCTTAAACTCTTCATTGTTCACCAATGCATTAAACAAGGTGTTTACTGCCGGGAAGAATGATGGACGGTATTTGCGCAATTCTTTCATTACCGCAGGTAAGTCACGCGGATTTGGAATCAGAATGTTGGCTTGACCTTTATACATGCCATACATGGCACAAACCATGAACGCAAAAATATGATAAAGCGGCAATGCACAGAAAATACGGTCATCTTTCGAACCGTCTTGTGCACCAAATTTACTTTGGAAAATGCCGTCACACTGCAACATGTTCGCGACAAGATTGCGATGTGTCAGTTCTGCCCCTTTAGAAACACCCGTAGTACCACCAGTATATTGCAATACAGCAGTATCACTTAAAGTCAGGCTTGGACGCTTATAGTTGCTTGCATTGACTTTAGACATTGCAGCATTGAACTTAATATGTCCTGGAATATCCCAAGCTGGAATTTGTTTACGTACTGAACGTAAAACAAAGTTCACTAATGTGCCTTTTAATGCACCTAACATATCGCCAACAGAAGCCACGACCACATGCTTCACAGGTGTTTTACCAATAATTGCTTGGTAAACAGTTGCAAAGTTTTCAATAATGACCAGCACTTCAGAACCCGAGTCATTTAACTGATGCTCAAGTTCACGCGAGGTATAGAGTGGATTTACATTCACTAATACCAGACCTGCACGGAATATACCCAATGCAACCACTGGATATTGCAACACGTTTGGCATCATCACTGCGACGCGAGAACCTTTTGCCAAACCTAAGCTTTGTAAATAGGTTGCAAATTTACGGCTTGCTTCTTCTAGTTCATTAAATGTTAAGACTTTATCCATAAAGATAAAGGCATCACGTGAACCAAATTTTTGAAAATTACGTTCAAAAACATCATTAAGCGAGGTATTTTCTGGTGGTAATTCTATAGTTTCCGGAATCCCTGTTTTTTGGTATTCAGCGAACCAAATTTTTTCCATAATGCCCTTCTCTCCAATCTGTAATCCTTAGTTTTCAACTGTTTTTTCAATGCTATGCGTCATTATTGAACTTGTTTAGGCATAACACGACATCCATTTACACGAATACGGATCATATATAACGTATTTTGATCAATGGATGCTAGTTTTATCTTTGAATGAACAGTTTATTTGCTTTTTGATATCCCCGTGGTAAGAGTTGACCTTTAGTCGCTCTTTTACCTACATATTTCTGAAGATCATCACCTTTTAGTTTTAATTGTTGCTGTCCTGCAACTACTTGAATTATTTCATTTAAACAAAGTAATGTCATGGACAAAATTTGTTCATTCGGTTCAAGTTGTATCAACTTGTTTCCTTTACCCTTGTTCAGGATTGGCAATTCTGACAGATCAATCACCAATAAACGGCCAGCGGTACTCAGGATGGCTAAATGCGTATTGGCATCCACCGTTTGCAATGGCAATGCTTTGGCATCATCCGATACGGTTAAGAAGGCTTTACCCGCTTTCGCATTGGTATCTAGCTGTTTTGCATTGGATTTAAAGCCGTAACCTTTAGAACTCACCGCAATAATTTCCTGCTCATCATCTGCGATCATGACTTGAATAAAGCCAACCCCATTTGCAGGAGCAAGTTTGGAGCTTAAGGGCTCACCCAAACCTCGTGCCGATGGCAAACTGTTAATCGCCAGTGCATAACTGCGCCCTGTTTCATCTAGCACATACGTACGTTGATTCGACTTGCCGGTTGCATGACTTAAGTACTGATCGCCTGCACGGAAATTTGCATTTTCAGCATCCACATCATGCCCTTTGGCACAACGAATCCAGCCTGCTTCTGACAAAATCACGGTTACAGGATCAGCCGGCATCAGGTCTTGTTCGCTAATCGCGGCAGCTTCGGCACGTTGCACGATTGGCGAACGTCGGTCATCACCAAATTTCTTGGCATCGTCTTTCAGTTCGGTAATGATCAGATTCTTTAATGATTCCGGGTTTGCCAATTGTTCACGAATAATGGCAGCACGTGCTTCCAATTCTTCCTGTTCACGGCGAATTTCCATTTCTTCAAGTTTTGCCAAATGACGTAACTTAAGTTCCAGAATGGCTTCGGCCTGAATTTCATCAATCCCGAAATGTGCAATCAGCTCAGCTTTTGGATGATCTTCTTCGCGAATAATACGAATCACTGTATCCAGATCTAAATAGGCAATCAAAAGACCGGCCAAAATATGCAGGCGCTTTTCAATTTTATTTAAATGGTATTGCAGACGACGGGTCACGGTATTCTTACGGATTTCAATCCATTCCAGCAAAATACGGCGAATCGATTTCACTTGCGGACGACCATCAGCACCAATCATGTTCATATTGACACGATAGCTTGACTCTAAATCGGTCGTTGCGAATAAGTGACTCATCACCGCTTCGGCATCAATACGATTGGAACGCAGCACAATCACCAAACGGGTTGGATTTTTATGATCGGATTCGTCTCGAACATCGCTCACCAAAGGCAATTTCTTCGCCTGCATTTGATCGGCAATTTGGGTGATGATTTTTGAACCCGACACCTGATACGGTAGCTCGGTAATCACGATTTCATTTTTTTCTATCGTGTACACCGCACGCATACGATAACTACCACGACCGGTGGTCTGAATTTTTAATAAATCATCAGCCGAGGTAATAATTTCCGCTTTGGTCGGCAAATCGGGTGCCGGAATATATTCGGCAACTTTTTCATCGCTTAAATTTGGATTACGAATCAGCGCGATGGTGCCTTTAATCACTTCACGTAAGTTATGTGGCGGAATATCGGTTGCCATCCCTACGGCAATACCGGTGGTACCATTCAACAAAATATTCGGTACACGTGCCGGTAAATTCACCGGTTCTTTCATCGAACCATCAAAGTTGTCCTGCCAGTCACAGGTGCCTTGACCCAACTCAGACAACAGCACTTCACTGTAAAGTGAAAGTTTGGCTTCGGTATAACGCATTGCTGCGAAGGATTTCGGATCATCGGGTGAACCCCAGTTGCCCTGACCTTCGATGAAGGGATAACGATAACTAAACGGCTGTGCCATCAGCACCATGGCTTCATAACAGGCAGAGTCACCATGCGGATGGTACTTACCCAGTACATCACCTACCGTACGGGCAGATTTTTTCGGCTTACCACTATGCTTTAAGCCCAGTTCACTCATCGCATAAACGATACGGCGCTGCACCGGTTTTAAACCATCACTGATATGCGGCAATGCACGATCCATAATCACGTACATGGCATAGTTAAGGTAAGCTTGTTCAGTAAATTCTGCTACGGAACGATTTTCTGTCGCATGATGCACAAGGCTGGTCATAAAAGCGTGAAATCCTAAATAATTCGTTTTTGTATCTACGTTGTTATGCTAAGTCGCAGGTGCAGTCTATACAAGGGCAGTACTGAACACTCTGCGACAAATTGTGTCTTATGGCCTAAAAATATCCACTTTATAATGTTCGATCAACTAAAAAATCAGCAATTTTATAAACCCATCGATTCTAAAGTCTTGCCTTTGGTTTCTTCGCCTAAGACTAAAATCACCAAAGCCACAGCCAGCAATACTGCAGTAAACATTGTAAAGACGTGGCTGAAACCATTGTTCATCACCATCATATGGGTAACCACGATCGGTGCCACAATCCCGCCCATACGACCAATCGCAGAGGCCCAACCAGAACCAAAAGCACGAATATTGGTTGGATACTGTTCTGGCGTATAGGTATAAAGCACGCCCCATGCACCCAAGTTAAAGAACGACATCAAGCAACCCCAGAACATAATCATGTTCACGGTATCCGCTTGGCCAAAGAAATAAGCCGAAACGGCACACATGCCAATAAAGCCCGCCAATGTGGCTTTACGTCCCAGTTTTTCCACCAGCCATGCTGCGGCAACATAACCCGGAAGCTGCGCCAAAATCATAATCAGCACATACTCAAAAGACTGCACAATCGTATAGCCCTGTTTGATCAACAAACTTGGCAACCAGGTAAAAATGCCATAATACGAATAGACAATCCCGAACCAGATCAGCCAGAGCATTAAGGTACGACGAGCAAATGGGCCAGTCCAAAGCTGTTTAAAAGAAATATTCTGCTTTTCCGCAACCGGTTTGACTTCAATGTGTTGAATCACTTCCACACCACATTGACGTTCCAGTTTTTGAACCAGAGCATGCGCTTCTTCAATCCGTCCACGGTTAATCAAATACGGAACAGACTCTGGCACTTTTTTCAGAATCATAAACACATAAATGGCAGGCAAACCACCAATTAAAAATGCGATATGCCAGCCATAATTCGGAATCACAAAGTAGGAAACCAGAGCCGCGACCAGCCAGCCCAAGCCCCAGAAACTTTCCAGTAAAACAATAAAGCGTCCGCGTACGTGCGCAGGAATGTATTCACTGACCAAAGTTACCGCAACAGGAAGCTGTCCACCTAAACCTAAACCGACAATAAAACGAAACACCAATAACCAGGTCAAATTGGGTGCAAAGGCACATAAAGCAGTGGCAATACTATAGGTCACCAAAGTAATGGCAAATACGGTACGACGCCCAATACGATCGGCTAATCCCCCAGAGAAAACTGCACCAATCGCCATACCGACAAAACCAATCGACACCACCCAGCCTTTTTCAGTCGGGGTCATGTTCCATTCTTCGGCCATGGTCGTCAAAATAAAAGCAATCAGACCAGTATCCATTGCATCGAACATCCAGCCGAGTCCGATCACCCATAGCAAGGTATAGTGAAACTTACCAATGGGTAAGCGTTGTACACGTGAGACTAAATCCATAACAAGATCTCTGATTTGGTGAAAGGGTGCATACTGCTTTCCCAACAGGATTTATGATTTTGCTGATTTTTATACGCTAATTTGAAGATCATGACCGCTCATTTCGTCGGTCATTTCCCGTTTTTTTTGAAAATTCTTATGAAGCATCTTTGGAAGATGCCGATTGATCATCATCATCTTTATAAATGAATTTGGGCATTTCCAGTCCGAAGTAGATGGCGATACAGCGTAAAGAGAAACCGAAGATCAGAGTCGAAATTACGGTGACTTCCAGGGAGAAACCAATCTCTTGGCAGACCCAGTAACAGATAACTGACACAAAAGAAATACTGGCATACAGTTCACGGCGGAACACCAAGGGTACATCGTTACACAGAATATCACGCAGAATACCGCCAGAGACACCCGTCAGGACACCCGCCACAGCTGAAACCACGAAACCATGTCCCATTTCCAGTGCAATCTGACAACCAATCACGGTAAAGCCAATCAGCCCCATGGCATCCAGAATCAAGAAGATAGAGCGTAAATGGCGCATCCATTTGGCAATCAGGATAGTGACAAAGGCCGCAGCACAGGTTAACACCAAATATTCAGGATGTTTGACCCAAGTCAGTGGATAATGTCCGAGCAATACATCCCGAACTGAACCGCCACCAAGTGCCGTCACACAAGCAATCAGCGTTACCCCAAACCAATCCATACTACGCCGACCAGCCGACAAAGCCCCGGTCATGGCTTCGGCCGTAATCGCAATAATATAAATCACTAATAGCAACATTGCCCTTCTTCCACTGAGGGTAATCGATGCGCGTTATTCTAAGGCAAATTCAGATGAAATTTACAGATATTGTGCACAACATTGTTTAAATTTTTTCCCCGATCCACAAATGCAGGCTTGCTTCATGGTGATTTGCATCTCTGTGGTCGGATCAAGGAAATACCAAGCTCCATCGTGTAGCACAAAATGTGAAACTTCATGATGAACCTGAGCCTGTTTGCCATCATGATAATGTGCCTTAAACTCTACTTGTGCATGATTTTTATCTATTTTTTCTTTGGCTTGCACAATTTCCAACTTGAGCCATTGATTGGACTGACTCCAGTCACGAATCGCAGCCACATCCAATGCCTGTTGCTGTCCAATGGCTGTGGTTTTGACAATATAGTCAATTTCATGTTTGGCAAATGCGCTATAACGTGAACGCATCACCTGTTCTGCAGTTTGCGCTTTCACCTGTCCCAAATGTAGCGGTTGGCAACAGCTGGCATACATTCCAAGACCACATGGACAATTGCTTTCTGACATCAAATTTTCCCAATAAAAAATAGCCCGACGATGCGAGCTATTTTAATCAATTATCTTGCTTTAAAGACAATCTGCCTTAATTTAGTTAATCATTGGCATGGTTTTCAATTTTCGGAATGATATGGACTTTATCAATTTTATGACCATCCATTGTCACCACTTCAAAGATATAACCATCGGCTTCGAATTTTGCCCCACTTTCCGGTAAATGACCCAAGTGGTGCAAGATATATCCCGACAAGGTTGAGTACTGTTCAGACTCATCCACCAGATCACAATCTAAAAGTAAGGAGACGTGACGAATATCGGTAGAACCTTCAAGAATTAAAGTGCCGTCTTCCAAACTTTCTGCTGCAGTCTCAAATTCATCTTCATCCGGGAATTCACCTGCAATCGCTTCAAGTACATCAATTGGTGTCGCAATCCCTTCAATCGAACCGTATTCATTCAGGACGATGGCCAATTGTAACGGTGCCTGGCGTAACTGCTCCATCACCATCAACACTTGGGCATTTTCATGCACTATCACCGGTTCACGTAAGTGACGTTCAAAATTGAGTACACCAGTTTCAATGTATTCATTCATCACCTTATGGGTCAGGACCACACCGGCAATATTGTCTAACTCACCATGTGCAACAATTAAACGCGAATGGGTCATACTCAACAATTGTTCTTTAATGGCAGTTTCGTCTTCGTCTAAATCAATCCATTCCAGTTCAGGACGCGGTGTCATCACAGACTTCACCGGTCGTTCAGACAGTCCAAGTACGCCCTGTACCATCACACTGTGATAAGCGCCATTTTGTTCATTAAAGACTTCATCGGCAAATGCACGGGTTGCAAGCACATCTTCAGCATCATTATTTTGCGATTCAGATTTCCCACCGAGCATGCGCATTACCGCAGAAGCGGTACGGTAACGTAAGTCAGTCGTGGTCACCATTTTCTCCTGGTTACGGCGCATGGTTTGATTCACAAACTCAACCACCACCGAGAAACCAATTGCAGCGTATAAATAGCCTTTAGGAATATGGAAACCAAAACCTTCAACAATGAGTGAGAAACCGATCATCATCAAGAAGCCCAAACATAGAATCACCACGGTTGGATGTTTGTTGACGAAATCCATCAGCGGTTTCGATGCCCAAAGCATAATACCGACCGCAATCACCACCGCGATCATCATCACAGAAAGATCTTTCACCATTCCGACTGCGGTAATCACGCTATCTAGAGAAAAAACAGCATCTAGCACGACAATTTGAACAATCACCATCCAGAAAGCGGCATGCACCGGATTTTCTTCTTTCTGAGGTTGAGTGCCTTCAATGCGTTCATGCAGTTCCATGGTGCCTTTAAATAAAAGGAACACACCACCGAACAGTAGAATCAGGTCACGGCCTGAGAAAGGATGATCAACTATATGGAACAGTGGCTGCGTTAAGGTCACGACCCAAGCAATGGAAGCCAGTAAAATCAAGCGCATAGCCAAGGCGAGGAGCAACCCGACAATACGACCTGCATTACGCTGTTCTGGAGGAAGTTTTTCCGCCAAAATGGCAATAAAAACCAGATTATCGATACCAAGCACAATTTCTAACACCACTAAAGTGGCCAGTCCAATCCATGCAGATGGATCTGACATCCATTCAAAGATCATTGGATGCTCTCCTGCAGGGTATTGAGGTCTGATTTTAGGATGTTCATATTAAAATCGCTGAATATTCTATGAACAGCATTCTTTATAATTTTTGCGGAAAAATTGAGATGTTCAGAGCGAGGACAACCACTACTCATGTTGATTCATTTATTGGAAAACAGATTTTTAGTATAGCAAGATGAACTAGAAATTCATCTTTTTTTCAGTACTCCCGCTCTTTTATATCAGCAAGTTTTAACAAATCTTTGCAAAGCCTGTTCATGACCTCACATGCTGTGTCATATTTTCAGACTAAGCTAGAGCATGAAAAAATAAAGTGCTATGGTAAAAAATATAATGATGAACAGTGTATTAAAAATGACTCCAAAACATAAAAATCCAACGCCGAAAACAACTCAACCTTTAATTGCGCTCTATTGTGGCTCGCGTTCAGGCAACAAGCCGATTTACCAGGAAAAAGCCATTGCGCTGGCTCAAGCTCTTTCTGACTTGGGTTTTGGACTGGTCTATGGGGGTGCAAGTATTGGTTTAATGGGACAAGTCGCCGATGCGGTCAGACAACGTGGCGGCCAAACCGTCGGGGTGATTCCTGAATTTATGCTGGATTATGAAATTGCACATAATCAACTCACCGAATTGCACATCGTAGACAGCATGCATGAACGCAAAGCCATGATGGCGGAGCGTGCCAGTGCTTTTGTTGCGCTGCCTGGTGGCTTGGGAACTTTTGAAGAAATTCTGGAAATTGCCACTTGGGGCCAGTTGAATCAGCATCAAAAACCCATGATGCTGTATAACGTGAATGGCTTTTATGATGCTTTAATTGCCCAGCTGGATCATGCGGTCAGTGAAGGCTTTTTACCGCCACAGCATCGGGCGAAACTGATTATTTGCAATCATTCAGACCAGATTTTAAATGCCATTAAAAATTTGGGTGCTCCGAAACACTTTGCCATTTAAGCTAAATTCTACATATGAAAAAGTGAGCCCAGAGCTCGCTTTTTTAATTACCCTGGCTACTTATAAATTTGAAATAAAGTTATAGAACCAAGGCAAAGTGGTGGCGAGCACAATACTCATGATTAAACCCACCATCAGCTTCATGGCATCTTTACTGACGTTACGTGAGGTTCGATATTTATTTACTTCAGCCAGATGCATCGACATCGCAAACTCACGACCTGCAAGCAGACCCAGGAATACCCAGGTGGTACTCATTGGAATATTGCTCCACTCTTTAAACACCAATAAAATCAAGGCATAAATAAAATCGATAATGGTCGCGGAACGAATATCGGCCACACCGGTTTTGGTATCGATAATTTTCTGGATGGCGCCACCACGTTGATAAAAGACCACACCCAAGAGAACGATAAACACCAGAATCGCAAAAATTAAAAATTCCAGCGGAACCTGACGCGGCACATAGACAAAAATATTGGCCAGATCCTGAATCAGCCACTGGCTCCACAGAAATGCTGTAGATACCCATTGCAGGCCAATCCAGATATGCGAGGGTTTATGGTCTCGGGTTTTACTGAAATAAACCGAAATGCCTTTAATCACAAATCGATAAACAATGATTGCCACAACAAATGCAACGGCATAACCCATCATCGATTTGGTGAGCATTGAACCCAAACTGCTCGGCGAAAAAATCGTGAGGACTAAGAATGTGGTACTGACCGGAATCCCGTATTTGGTCAAAAAAATCAGCAAAATAGGCGGAACAATATACAGCCAGGTAATGCCACCCTCAGGAAAAGGAATGGTTTCCAGACGACCGTAAGAGGCATCGCCAACACCTGAAGCCCACCAGCCATAAAGCAACACCACGCTTAAAATGCTGCTAGTATAAAGCCACAGCAACCACCAAGGACGATGGGCATTGGATGAAATAAAGGTACCTAAGGTCTGCGGCACATCATTTCCGACAATTGAATAAGCGGCTAGACAAAAGCCAACAATCATCAAAATTTCGATTGTCATAAAAACAAAACCTTTTTCACCAATTAAAAGTACTCATCCAGCGCTGCTGGAAGTTGGACCGAATTATGACATTTTTATGTCACTTTAATGACATAAGCATGGCAAGATTTTGTGAACGTCGATTAAAAAGCGGCTTAATGTTGTTTTTATCTGCATTTTTTTATTTCAAATGAATTGGAGTGATTGCTGTTGAATGATCGACTTCATTGCAGGCAGAAGTGTAAAAAGCTGAACTTAAATCAGGATTTTATTTTCTTTGCTTGAAATTTCAGCTTTTTTTAAAACCAAAAATTTGCATCGCATAATGGTTTGATGTCTGCTTTATTACGCTTTACTTACTCTCGATAGAACAACTTTTTCTTACACCATGTTGGGAGGATTACTTTAAACTATTTAAAAATTTCACTTTTATACTTTTATGAACGCCACGCCATCACATCAAGCCTTACAACCTGAATTTAGACTCCTGGTCTTGTTGGTGTCGATTGGCTTTTTTATGCAAGGTTTGGACACCACCATCGTCAATACTGCTCTTCCCGCTATGGCGGTAAATTTAGGTGAAGATCCACTCCAGATGCATGGTGTCGTGGTGGCATATGTACTTTCCGTGGCGGCCTGTATTCCATTAAGTGGCTGGCTTGCAGATCGATTTGGCGTACGCAAGACCTACTTTAGCGCGATTGTTATCTTTACCTTGGCATCATTAGGTTGTGGACTGGCCAACAGCTTAAATGAACTGCTGGTCTATCGTGTCATTCAGGGGATTGGCGGGGCATTATTGTTACCTGTGGGTCGTTTGGCCATGCTCAAGGTCATTCCACGTACCCAGTTTTTATCTGCCATGAGTTTGATGAGTCTTGCAGGACTGATGGGTCCGCTTATCGGGCCTACACTCGGTGGCTGGATAGTAGAAGTGGCGACCTGGCACTGGATCTTTTTAATTAATATTCCGATGGGGCTTTTAGGCAGTTTAATTACAGTTAAAGCCATGCCGAATGTAACTGAACCTAGTGTTAAATCATTCGACTTTTCCGGCTTTATTCTATTGGTGATTGCCATGGTCGGCGTTTCAATGGGGATCGAAAACTTTTCTAGCCCCCATCTGTCTTTATGGTGGAGTATTGGGCTGGTAATTGTGGGTGTACTGGCCGCTATTATGTACGCCGTTCATGCCCATACGCATCACAATGCGCTGTTCCGTAGCACGTTATTTAGCAATAAAATTTATGCTATAGGCATTATCGGTAATTTCTTTGCCCGCTTAGGCGGCAACGCGATGCCTTTTTTAATTCCGCTGATGTTGCAGGTCGCCTTTGGCTTTGAGCCATTTATTACCGGTCTATTGATGATTCCGACTGTGCTTGGCTCTCTCGCTTCCAAGCCGCTTATCCGTCAAATCATTCAACGCTTTGGTTATCGTAAGGTATTGTTGATCAACACCTTATTGGTGGGTGCTTGTATTGCCAGTTTCGCCCTCACTACGGCGGACACGCCAATCTGGTTACGCGCTTTGCACTTCTTTATTTTTGGCATGTTGAATTCTCTGCAATTCGTCTCGATGAATACATTAACTTTGAAGGATTTACCGCAACAAGATGCCAGTAGTGGCAACAGCTTTCTGTCGATGATCATGATGGTATCGATGAGTATTGGCGTGGCTTTGGCAGGAACCTTGGTGAACGTCTTCACCGCGTACTATGGTGTCGAACACATCACTACAGCATTTCATAGCACCTTAATTTTCCTGGGCTGTATTAATATCATCACTGCCTGCATTTTTTGGCGCATTCCACGCAATACGCCTGTTTAAGCTGATTGAAGAAACAGCGTGGTTTGATGTTTCAGATCGCGTTATCATATGCTGGATCAATCACCCTTAAATTATTTATGTCTAAAAAACGATTAGCCCAAAACAGCCATAAAAAGCTTTACGCCTCTTGCGCAGGCTTGGTGCTGATTTGCGTCGCAATCGTCGTTTATGTTTTTGTATTGCATCATAATCCTGCTTCGGCACAAGAATATCCGGTCAAAGGTTTTGATGTATCACATCATCAAGGCGATATTCAGTGGAAACAGATTTCCCCAAAGAGCTATCGGTTTGTTTATCTGAAAGCCACGGAAGGAGGGGATTTTAAGGATCGAAAATTTCAGGACTATTGGCTGCAAGCGCGTGAAAATGGCTTGATGGTCGGTGCTTATCATTTTTATCGTCTATGCCGTGATGGGGAAATTCAGGCACAAAATTTTATTGAAACAGTCCCCAATAAAGCCGATGCCTTACCACCGGTGATTGATCTGGAATATGACAGTAATTGCATCAACACCTACACCAAGGAACAATTACTTAAAGAAATTCAGATCATGCATGATCGACTGTATAAGCATTATGGCAAACAACCGATTTTCTATATTTCCAAGTCATTTTATAACATTATTTTAGCGGGGGAATTTTCCAAAACTCCGCTGTGGGTGCGTGAATATCAGGGCAAACCGGATTTAAAAGGCAAGCCGAAATGGCTGTTCTGGCAACATACCAATCAGGGAACCATCAAAGGCATTGCAAAAGTTGTCGACTTAAATGTGTTTAATGGCGATGAATCTGACTGGATCAGCTTTTTACAACGAAATGGTATCCATTAACTAAAAAAAGTTGAAAATTTACCGAAAAAATAACAAGATAAGATCAACTATTCATCAACAATAAAAAGAATAAACAACTACAAACAGGAAAATTATGTCGACTAAAAAAGGACTTTGGGTTTCATTGGGACTGGTCATTCTGTGTTTGGTGGCTGGCATGGTTTTTTTACTGCAACCTTCCGGTCAAATGTCTGATTTTCAAAAATGGCAATATCAAGCCTCTGAAAAAGCATCGACATCTTCAAGCCTAAATGTAAAGTTTTTTGGCGTTTCAACATTACTTTTTGATGATGGCAAAACCCAGATTTTAATCGATGGATTCTTTAGTCGCCCTTCCCTGTCTCAAGTGCTGTTTCAGAAAATTCAAAGTCAGCCTGCAATAATCCAGCGGATAATTCAGCAACAGCAGTTACAGCGCACTCAGGCGATTTTAGTGACTCATTCACATTATGACCATACGCTAGATCTTGCAGAGCTTGGCAAACGATTTCCACATACGAAAATTATCGGTTCCAGCAGTACCTTGAATATTGCACGAGGCGGACACGTTGCAGAACAGCAGTTAATCCAGGTTCAACCCTTACAACCCATGTCCTTTGGTAAGTTCAAAGTCACAGCCATTCCTTCACGACATACTCCACCGACGGCAGTGAATAATGACCTGGGTGAGGAAATCTCCCAACCACTGCAACAACCTGCCCGTTTTTCTGAATTTAAAGAAGGTCATAGCTTTGATTATTTGATTGAACATCAGGGGCATACTGTTTTGGTCAAAGCAAGTACCGGTGCTGTTCCCGATCAACTGAAAAATTTAAAGGTCGATACTTTATTTTTAGGCATTGCCCAACTTTCGCGCCAATCGAAAGAATTTCAGCAAAACTATCTCGATCAAAGCTTGAGAACATTAAAACCTAAAGTGGTAATACCGATTCATTGGGATGATTTTTTCAAACCGGTAGATCAGCCTCTAGAATTTTTGCCCTATCTGGCGGATAACACAAACAAAAGCTTAAGAATTCTGATTCAGGCTGCTGAACAACAAAAAACACAAGTCATTTTACTCAGTCAGCCTGTGTCGTATCCGATTGATACTGCTCTACAATTTCAGCCATGAAGATGAGATACTGAAGCTATATAGCGTTAGAGGCAGAATTAGGGCTGCATGAGAAAAATCATTCACATCGATATGGATGCCTTTTATGCATCCGTGGAACTCAAAGACCGACCCGAGTTAAAGCATTTACCCGTGGTGATTGCCTCACATCATCCACGCGCTGTGGTCTGTGCTGCCTCTTATCCTGCACGTGAGTTTGGTTTACGTTCTGCGATGTCAATGTCACAGGCCAAAAAACGCTGTCCGCAAGTAGTGGTCATAGAACCCAATTTTGAAAAATATCGTGCTGTCTCTGCCCAGATTCATCAGATTTTCCAGCGTTATACTCCCCTCATTGAACCCTTATCTTTAGATGAAGCCTATTTGGATGTTACAAACAATTTACAAAATATTCCCAGTGCAACCGAAGTCGCCATGCGAATCCGGGAAGATATTTTTCAAGCCACAGGCTTAACCGCATCGGCGGGTGTCGCTCCGAACAAGTTTTTAGCTAAAATTGCTTCAGACTGGCATAAACCTAACGGCATTTGTGTCATTAAACCCTCACAGGTGCATAACTTTATTCAAGATTTGCCGTTAAAGAAAATTCCCGGTGTCGGGAAAGTCACTCAAGAAAAACTCAAAAAATTGCAATTGGAAACTTTGGGCGATTTACAACAAATTGACCAAGCGGTGTTGATTCAACATTTTGGTAAATATGGCAAGCAGCTTTTTCTCTATGCCCAAGGGATTGATGAGCGCCTCGTCGAAACCGAACGTGAACGCCAGCAGATTTCCAAGGAAACCACCTTTGATGATGATCTGACTTTAATCCAATGCCAGAACTACTGGTCCAAACTGATGGATCAAGTCTGGGCGAATTTAGAGAAAAAACAACTCTGTGCACGCGGTGTTTCAGCCAAACTAAAACTGAAAAATTTCCAGGTTTTGCAACACAGTAAAAGTTTTAAACAACCCTTAGAAAATCAAAAGCAACTGGAAGATGTGCTTCAGCAATTGCTGATCGAAATGCAGATTCCTGAACACTTTCAATTTCGCTTAATCGGGGTTGGGGTTTACCAACTTTCTGACCAGCTGGCTCAGCCGCAGCTTTCGTTGTGGTAAGCATTTGAATATTTTTCAATCAAAAGAATAAAATTAGACCAATTGATGATACATAATTACTATTTTTGAGGTACTCTATGGGCGCGATGCATTTATCCATGTAGCCGCTGAGATGCTAAAAATCACCTTTACTTTTAGCATGCTGTCCTGTGATTGGCGTGACGATCAAATCCGAATATTACAGGGCAACTCTGTTGTAAACCATGGAATCCCCTCTTGCATACCTTCTGCGAATATTCCTGTAAATCTCTAAGCACCTCCAACAACAACGTGCACATCAAGCCACACTCATTTTAAAAACCAATTTTTCCCAAGTATGACTGACAATATCTGGCAATTTACTTACTATAATTGTTGCAGCGATCATGCCCAAAACACAGGATTAAAATTTGATGAGTGTTCAACGTCTACATGTAGAAAAGCGTTATTGCGAAGTAGCGATTTCAGGGAATCTGATCCATTTAGCCGGTCAATTGGCCAATGACACCTCACTGGATATTAAAGCGCAAACGCAAGAAACGCTGGATAATATAGACCGCTTATTGGCAGATGCAGGAACAGATAAAACCCATATTTTGTCGGTGATGATTTTCTTAAAAGATATACAACAAGACTATGCTGCAATGAACGAAGTTTGGGATGCCTGGGTGGCTGAAGGTCATGCACCTGCACGAACCTGTGTTGAATCCAAACTCTATGCACCGGACGTTTTGGTGGAAATGACAGTCACTGCTGTCCATGCAGAACATTAAAACAATAGATATAAATAAGCATGAATGCATATGAATTCATGCTTGTTGTTATTATCCCACGATTCGGATTTTCTTTCGTTCCAGCTCAGGATAAAAACTATACTTCTTTGGTATATCTGCCAGCTGTATATCTAACTGATTGTGAGGAGATTTTTCAAGAAGGAAATCTTGTCTTAACTCATAATATTCAGGCACATCTTCATAGCGAATGACACGATATCCCGCCATAGCTAAAAGTGCATCTTGATATTGTGCATTCTGTGGACGTTTTAATACCATGGGATCATCAAGTGCAATAATGGCTGTGACTTGATGATGTTTATCAAGCACCACAAAGTCTGCCACCATATTGCGATATTTATGGCGGGTACGAGAGTATTTGGTTGTCAATAGCGCATCAAATGAAACATGAGCCAATATAGTGCTCTGTGGCAATATTTCCTTGAGTCGCGTATAGGTTAATTGTTCGTTAATATTAAAGATAGCCCTTTGCTTTAAAGCACTATCTTGCTGTTTGGTACTGCTTTCTAGACTTTTCCAAGCCATACACAGTACGCAGAATAGGAGTAAACTCCCGACCAAAATGTAAACCATCATCCTGTTAGTCCTTTAAATTTTTATAATCTTTTTCGGTGTCACACCGATTGTTATTAAATTCAGTATACAACTCTTATTTTTATTAATTTTTTAAGTAAACAAACTGCATTTAAATAACGACGAAATCATCATAAAAGCTGACAAAAAGTTGCACTGATTTGATGCTCATGATTGATGTCTAAATTAAATCCGTTATTAGACACTATAAATAGGGTATATCAGGCCCAAGCACTGATGCAACTATACTTTTAGATATTGTCCTACAATTCCGACGAGCTGTTTAATTCCTGTTATTTTTTAATTAATTATAAAAAAGAACGCCTAAGCGTTCTTTTTTATTTTTTAAATCAAGCTCTCGATTTCGGCTTTGATTTAGCTTTTGGTTTAGGCCCACCAAACGGTTTTTTAGCATCCCCAGTTTCACGGGGTGGTAAACCGGTATGCTGAGTCAAGATCTGACCTTTTTCAGGACGTTTTTTGGTATTCGACGGACGTGACGGGTTCGCTGCGGAATGATTCCGAACAGCATTGTCACCGCTACGTTTTTGCGAATCACCGGCAACAGTCGAGTTTTTCTTACGTGCCGATTGATACTGACCTTCGGTGCCCACAGGCTGATACGTCGGAATCAAATGCTGTTTCGAGTTACCAATCAGGTCTGAACGACCCATTTCTTTCAATGCTTCACGCAATAATGGCCAGTTATTCGAATCATGGTAACGCAAGAAGGCTTTATGCAAACGACGACGCTTGTCGCCTTTTACAATGTCGACATTTTCAGTATAACGCGCTACTTTCGCCAACGGATTTTTACCGGTGTAGTACATGGTGGTTGCAGTGGCCATCGGAGATGGATAGAAAGTCTGTACCTGATCGGCACGGAAACCGTTCTTCTTCAACCAAACCGCCAAGTTCATCATGTCGTAATCGGTGGTACCCGGATGCGCTGCGATGAAGTAAGGAATGAGGTACTGTTCTTTACCTGCTTCCTTACTAAAACGGTCAAACATCTGTTTGAAGCGATCATAGGTGCCAATACCCGGTTTCATCATCTTCGACAATGGACCTTTTTCGGTATGTTCCGGCGCAATTTTCAGGTAGCCGCCAACATGATGCTGAACCAGTTCTTTCACATATTCAGGATTCAATACAGCCAAGTCATAACGTAAACCTGAACCAATCAGAATCTTCTTAATGCCTTTTAATTCACGTGCTTTACGATACAACTGCGTCAATGGTGCATGGTCAGTATGCAAGTTTTGGCAAACACCGGGGAATACACATGATGGCTTACGACAGTTTTTCTCAATTTCAGGATCTTTACACTGCAAACGATACATGTTCGCAGTCGGCCCACCTAAATCGGAAATAATACCGGTAAAGCCAGGCGCGGTATCACGAATTTTTTCCACTTCACGCAGAATAGATTCTTCAGAACGGTTTTGAATAATACGACCTTCATGTTCTGTAATCGAACAGAAAGTACAACCGCCAAAACAGCCACGCATGATGTTCACGGAGAACTTGATCATGTCAAAAGCTGGGAAACGTGCATCACCATAAGATGGATGTGGCAAACGTGCATAAGGCAAGTCAAACACATAATCCATTTCTTCAGTGGTCAATGGAATCGGTGGAGCGTTCAACCAGACATCGCGTTCGCCATGCTTTTGTACCATGGCACGCGCATTTCCGGGATTGGTTTCCAAATGCAAAATACGGTTGGCATGCGCATAAAGTACTGGATCTGCAGCGACTTCTTCAAATGCAGGTAATCGAATTACGGCTAGCTCACGAGGTGGCAACTTATGTTTGATTGCTTTGGACGCGGGTTGCAACTGCACAATTTGTGTATCAGGTGCTAAGTTATCCCCTTCACGCACGATTGGATTGGTAACCAGTTCTTTCTGGAAATTTTGATATTGAGTTAAAGAATTCCCTTTATCTTTTTCAATTTCACAGCCATCCAAATCTTCAGTCATCACATAAGGATTGATGATTGGATCGACACGGCCAATCGCATCGACATCATTCGACGCAATTTCGACAAACTTGGCTTTAGACGCACGGTTATGTTTATTAACAATAAAAGCAGTACCACGAACATCGGTAATTTCGTGGATTTTTTCACCTTTGGCCAAACGGTGCATCACTTCAGTAATCGAGCGCTCACCATTACCATACATCAATAAATCTGCTTTTGAATCCATCAACACTGAGCGACGGACTTTGTCTGACCAGTAATCATAATGGGCAATACGACGTAAAGAAGCTTCAATACCACCCAATAATACCGGCACATCCGGGAATGCTTCACGGCAACGCTGACAATACACAGTTGCGGCACGGTCTGGACGCTTGTTCGGCTGATTATCTGGTGAATAAGCATCATCAGAACGGATTTTACGATCCGCCGTATAACGGTTGATCATGGAATCCATATTGCCGGCAGTCACGCCCCAAGCAATGGTCGGTTTACCTAGTACACGGAATGCCTCAGGATCAGTCCAATCTGGCTGGGCGATAATCCCCACACGGAAGCCTTGTGCTTCAAGGGTACGCCCAATAATACCTGAACAGAAAGATGGGTGGTCAATATAGGCATCGCCACACACTAAAATAAAGTCACAGGCATCCCAGCCGAGTAGATCCATTTCCTCGCGCGACATCGGCAAAAATGGTGCGGGTTCAAAACAAGACGCCCAATATTTGTCGTAATCAAACAACGCGGTCGGCGCTGTCTGTGCGGTATAAGCTGTAGACATGGCTAGCAAATTCTCGGCTGGCAGATGGAAGATCTGAAAATTAGATCAAAGATGAAAGCCGATCATTTTACCATGAATTCCGCTCATATTCTTGATTAAAAAATATACAAAAACAGTGGTTTAAATTTTTAATTATTTGATGCTTATGAAGATGATTGCCGAAAGAGTTGTAGCGCAAAAAATAATCCTATGATCAGCACAGCACTAATAAAGACGCTTAAGCCATTCCAACCATAGTTTTCCCAGACTAAACCACTACTACTGCCCAAAATACGGGATCCCATGTAGTAAATAAATAAAAGGATTGAACTAGGGATCAATAAGCTTGCAGCTAAAAAAAGCGCCCATACCATAATCGGTTTACGACCAAACTGATCTGAAATTAAGCCTGTAAACAATAACCCTATCACAAGAGCAACTGTAAAAGGATAAAGAGAAACTATTATGCGCAGGAGAAACCGCAAAATAATTTTGCAAAAATAGGTATCATCGGCTGTACACAATACAACGCTGAAAAAGAGGAAAATCCTGCTAAAAATAATAACCATAAAATTGCCAAAAATGACTTTGAACCATATTCAATGTGCATAGGCTCAGAATTTGAATCAGACATAAGAACTCCGTATGCCTAATAACTATCCTGTTTTTAGACCATATAGCCAAAAATGAATTAAGGCTTGTAGCAGGAATTTTTAGCAGGCATAAAAAATCCCCCTGCTCTATGAGTCAGGGGGATTTTTGGAATTAATGAGCTGGCGATGACTTACTCTCACATGGGTAACCCCACACTACCATCAGCGCAAAGAGGTTTCACTTCTGAGTTCGGGAAGGGATCAGGTGGTTCACTCTTGCTATTGTCGCCAGCACAACTGTTATGGAGACGTTCGGGTCTTATCTTTCGTGCCGTACTTGCGTTTCCAAATCTTTACAGATTGGGCTGTTTGAGTTGCTATTGTCTAACTAACGCTTCACTAAATCAAGTTTTTTGTATTGATTCAATCGAACCATACAACTGTTTGGGTGTTGTATAGTCAAGCCTCACGAGTAATTAGTATTGGTCAGCTTCATGCATCACTGCACTTCCACATCCAACCTATCAACGTTGTAGTCTTCAA
>NZ_JABERK010000056.1:0-36253 GCF_013004315.1 Acinetobacter sp. ANC 5378 | reverse complement strand
CATCGGGCTATTTCCGGTTTCCTAGCAGGCATATTTTCTTCTCTATGTGCTTATCAACTCTGTCAGAAGAATAAGCCAAAAATTCATGTCGTTAGAAATTTAGCTTATCCGTAACTAGGGTTAATTAGACATTTACAATCTAATGGAATCTATTGCATGAACCAAGCATTGCTGCGTAATTGAGATGACTACCATCTCCAATGACCCTTGGCATTCCACGTACAGAACTGGCTAAACAAATTTTAGGCATGTTTGAGACTGAGCTAGCTAGCTCTCTTACTTTTTTCCTCACGCCGGATGGGGAAAATAGAATTTTTATAAAAGATATTACGCGCCTAGCTGAATTTGAATGGCGCATTTTTTATTTCAGTTATTTAGAATCTGTCATCAATTAGTTTGATAAAATCTGATCAGCCCTAGTCATTCTCTGCTGAAAGCATCCATTGAAGATTCTGAATTCTGCGATCTAAATCCTGGACATGCACATAAACCTGATTCTTTAATGCAAAGGGCGCTGTATTACTTGCCAAAGCCTGACGCCATTGATTGCGTTCATTCATCATGTCTTTAAGATTTGTATTAAGTTCATATTTATTCCGTACCATCAACTTATCTCCTAAACAAGAAAGACCACACAAGGTCTCCCGATCCCCTTGAAGCTTCATATGCCATCATACGTCCGGCAATCATCACAGAAGTGACGAGGGTTCAACTTCTTTCAAGCAATCACAGCATTCTTTCACTTCATTACTATTCGTCTGGCAACCCATCTCAGTTACACCATGAAGACCAAATCAGCAGAGTATGAATTGGAACATAACTTTTTCCATCAAAAAAAAACCCACCCAAGGAAAGTGAGGTGGGCTTATAAACTAAGGACCCTGAGGGGTCATCCAGAAACTACAGCTAGTTTCTGCTGGATATTTTGAATACTAATCAAATAATATTCAGTGGCAAAATGCACCAAATAACAAAAAAATGTTAAATAAATCACATTATTAAGATCAACTAAATTAATGATCTATAAAGCATTAAAAATATCCACTTCGCTGAGCTGGATGCTACTCTCAACCACACAGATCTAACCTGCATGCCCTACTTTACTTGCTTTCATTCTCTTTTTTCTTTGGACTATCCTAGCCGCGCGTGATTTTTTACCCCAAGGCATGTTCAGATGGACGACACCCCCAACAGCTTCGAGCTGTCACAGCTCAGGTATCGCTTTTTAATATCTTCTATCACTTTATTAACTAGGGCGTGTCATCATTGTTGAAGCAAGATAGATCGCTGATAAGAAGTTTTGAGCCAATTTATCATAGCGTGTGGCAATAGCACGATACTGCTTGAGCTTGGCAAAAAAAGTTCTCGATCAGATGTCTTGCCTTGTAGAAATGTCGGTCATAATCACGCTGATCAATAGAATTACTTTTTGCTGGCATCACCACCTGACCCTTCGCCTCTAAAATTGGATCAATGACCCGATCCCTGGAGTTGTAGGCTTTATCCATAAGCCAGGTCTGGCTCAACGATAAGTCCAGCAACACATCTGAACCATTTAAGTCATGGGCCTGCCCATCAGTGAGATAAAATCCTGTCGGGTTGCCTAAAGCATCAGTACGGGCATGAATTTTGGTGCTTAAGCCACCTTTACTGCGTCCAATCGCCTGATTTTTTTTCCCAGCGCTGTGTTGATGAGCACGTACAATAGTGGAGTCTAACATGGCATATTCATTGTCACTGTTATATGACAGCACTTCAAAGACCCTCTGCGATACACCTGTTTTAGCCCAACGGCTAAAACGAGTATGCATCACTCTAAAAGCACCAAAGCGTTCTGGTAAGTCTCGCCACGGGATACCTGAACGATACCGATACAATACCGCTTCAACAAAGAGTCGGTTGTCTTTAGCCGTTACTCCAACAGTACCCGTTCGTCCAAGTAACAGATCTTTAATCTGTTCCCACTGATCATCTCTTAATGCATAGCGTTTAGTCATAAAAGTATAATGGGGACAAGACGGTTTTCCTCAAGTTAATTGATGACACGCTCTAGATGCAGGTATCTGCGTTAAATAAAAATAAATTTTGAAAACTCACTTGGATAAAAATAATACTTTACTACTATAATAGGTATATAATAGGCAAAACTGACTATACTTTACTATTTAAATAGAATTATGAATGATTTTTGCTCTGTCCAAATATTTCTGAATAATCAATGGATCGATTGTGCCGCTATTGAAGTAATAGGTGAAAAAGCTAAAGGTTGGAAAGCTAGCTGCGGAACATATTATTCAATGGATTATGCAATTGAACATATGGGGTTACGAGATGGTCATGCTGTTTCAAACCATTATCCGATTAATTTAGAAAGCAATATTGAGCCTACGTGGCCAGCTTTTCTAATTGATCTATTACCTCAAGGATATGGTCGAAAAGAATTATTAAAAAAACTTGGCCGCCCTGAGTATGAAGAAGAGTCAGCAGATTGGCCATTGCTTAAAGTAGGAGCGAGCAACCCTATTGGTAACTTAAGAATAAAAGAAGCTCATGAATGGCTTTTAACTCAATATTCAGATCAGTTAGTACAAGGATTTTCAATACAGGAAATTATTGAACGTAGTGAAGAGTTTCTTGAGTCATTATCATCTTTTGGACTATTTATCTCTGGATCATCGGGTGTTCAAGGCGAGTGGCCCAAACTATTACTCACACAAGGTCATGATGAGTTATTTTATCTGGATCATACATTACCTGATGAAATGGCTAAACAGCACTGGTTGGTTAAATTTAGCCGAGGAACAGATCAACGTCTAAACAAAATTTTGAATCAAGAACCCTTATATATGCAAATAGCAGCATATTTAGGATTGCGAGTATTTAGACCTCTAGAATTACATGGAAGAACTTTATTTATTCCACGTTTTGATCGGCAAGTGGTTGATAACCGTGTTGAAAGAATAGCCCAAGAAAGTTTAGCTTCTTTCAGTGGAAAAGCGGGCTTCGGAGTAAAAATGTCTCATAACGAAGTCTGCAAAATTATCATGAATTGTTGTACGGATCCAGAAACAGAAATTCTTGAATATGTAAAAAGAGATTTAGCCAATATCGCTTTAGGAAATAAAGATAATCATACCCGTAATACAGCATTTCAAAGGTTTAACAATGGTGATATTCGATTAACGCCTTTATTTGATTTTGCCCCTATGTGGTTACATCCAGATGGAATCGCAAGATGTACGAGATGGGAAAAAGATGATAACAACTGGGCTTCAATTGCTCATCAGATTGCAGAAAGCAGTTCTTTAACCTTAGAACAAATAAAATCTTTATTTTCTGAACAATTACCTTTGTATCAAGGGCTTTTAACCCAGATGAAATCTATCGGGATAGATGATGAAATTCTAGAAAATTGTGCATATCGCATTGAAGGTATTTGCGCACAATTACAGGAGATTTGTTATGGATAAACGTTTTATTCCACTCTCTCAAATAGAGCAAATTAGAAAAAGACAATATGTCTTAGAACAGATTCAGCTTAATCCAGACTGGCCAATACATGTCATTGCAAAATTCATTAGAACAGAGCTGCATCTGACATTACATGAGATGTCCAAGATCACTAAAATTTCGCTTCAAACTTTACAGAAGCTAGAGCGATCCGATGCAAATCCAACCCTAGAAACAATGCTAAAACTTTTAACCCCATTTGGTTTAAAATTAACGGTCGTGAAGAAATGATCACTTTCTATCAGGGTATTGTCGACCTCAATGATCTGTTTAACTTCTCGGATTTGATTGCCTTTACTCACAATATTCCTATTGAGTGAGTCGAATCAGTGCTTAGGTTGAGCAGTTCGGCTACATTTCTGAAATGACAGCTTTGTCCGTTATAATTGTATAAACATTTTTAGTGTCTGGTAATTATGTCCTCATTGATCAATTTTCTATCTCGCTTTAGTACCGCAACTCTTCAGCGCAGTCTCAGCTATGCTAAACACATTGATAGGGAAACGATTGAGTTCTTTGAGGAAAAAGACGATGTCACGATGTATGCCCAAATTGAAGGGACAGATTATTACGATACTGCAATTACCTATAATCTTAAAAAAGACCGTTTAATCGATGACGACTGCACTTGTCCGGTTGGATATAACTGTAAACATGCTGCTGCTTTAGCGCGGTTATTCCTCCATGAATATCGAGAAGGATATCGGAAGAGCTATGTTGACTCTCAGTCATCATCTCACACTCAAAAAGATCGGGTTGCAATTAATCAAGCACAACGCTGGTTAAGTGAGTTTAAGCAGTATTTACAACATACCCAGTTAGAGCAGCAAAAGACAACGAGTAATTATTTACTTTATTATTTAGACCAGCCTTTAGGTCTATTCGGGTTAAAACTTGAGGTTCGCAAAGGTAGACGTAATAAAAGTGGGACGATTACAGGTGTCAGTTCTTATACTGAATATGGCAATATTCTAAAAAAACGTCTGTCTTTGCCTGATGGGAAGCGACAATTATTTAATCAAATTTATTATTATGCCAAGCTCAATCAGAATGAGTTTTCTTATGGAAATAGTCTTGATATATCAGGCATTGTTTTAGAGCATTTTAAATCTTTCATTCAGAGTGGCGATGTCTATTGGAAACAAAAAAGTGATGCTCCACTGACATGGTCAGAACAAAGCTATCAGCTTGAATTTTCTTGGCAAAAGAACATTGAAAAACAGACTGAGCACTTAGATTTTGAGTTGGTCAATGGAAATGTTCGACTCAATTTAAAATCGAATCCACATCTTCAAATTCTTGTAAGTCAGCCGCTTTGTTATATCGATATTCACAAGAATACGGTAGGGCAACTCCATAGTGAATATACATCGGATTTACTGTACCACCTTCGGCGGATGCCAGAGATGCCTGCGACGGTTTTGACTGAGTTTGAGCAGCTTACCCATCAATCTTCAACGATACATAACTTGCCGAAACCTGGGTTTCTTCAAGAGATTGAAGTCTTACAAGGTAATCCCCAGCCAATTTTACGCTTTGGTGTTTTAGATAAATTTCATTGGAAATTAGAGGAGTCTGTTTGTGCTGAAATTGAATTCTCCTATCCAGGTGGGCGAATAAAAGCAGGTACATCAGGTGACAGTTTTATTGGTGAGCAGCATGGAAAAATGGTGCGACAGCTTCGGGACTTAGTTCAGGAACAACAGGCAATCCAGCGTTTACAGCTGTTGGTCGAATCACTGGAGTGGGTGAAAGATCTTAGCTATTACCAGCAATTAAAACTGGATAAACAACGTCTCGATTCTATGGTTTTTGCTTTCTATGGAGACTGGATCAAACAGCTGATTCCCATCAATCAAATTGAATTGATGGGATGGCAGATAGAGCATCTGGAACACAGCCCATTTAAGCTGCAATATGTTGAAAATTTAAATATTTCCATCACTGAATCTGAAAGCCAACAAGACTGGTTCAATATCGGGGCGACCGTTCAGGACAGTGCAGGCAATAGCTATGATTTACTCGATGCACTTGTGGCTTTGGTGAAAGAACATCCTGATTTACTTGATCCACGGATTTTTAGTCATCTTGATGACAGTCAAATTTTTACCCTGGAAACTGCAGTGGATCAACCCGATTTGGCTCTATCCGCCAGGGACATTAAGCCGGTATTGTTGCATCTGCGGAGCATTTTACAGCAAGAAGAGCGCAGTATCGATCGCTATGATGCGAGTCAGTTACTGGAGGTACAGGATCATCTTGGGATGGCATGGCAGGTCAGTGACCGGCTGCAGCAATTTGCACAGAAATTCAAACAAGGCTATCAGCAACAACTGCCGACACCAAAAGGTTTTCAGGGGGAATTGCGTCCATACCAGCAGCAGGGCTTAGGCTGGTTACAGTTTTTAAGGGAAACCCAGCATGGCGGGATTCTTGCAGATGATATGGGCCTGGGCAAAACAGCACAAACTTTAGCGCATTTGCTCATGGAAAAGCAGGCTGGACATTTGCAGGACAGCCCCGCCTTAATTGTTGCACCTACATCGCTGATGCATAACTGGCTCAAAGAAGCGGAAAAATTTACCCCTGAGCTCAAGGTGCTGCTGCTACAAGGGCCGGACCGCCATCAGTATTTTGAACAGATTCCGCAATATGACATTGTTTTAACCACCTATCCGCTCCTGGCGAGAGATGAAGAACAACTGAAGCAATATGAATATCATCAACTCATTTTGGATGAAGCACAGAATATCAAAAATCCGCGTGCCAAAGCTGCACAGGTAGTACGGCAATTAAAAGCGCGACATCGTCTGTGTCTAACCGGTACCCCGATGGAAAATCATTTGGGTGAGCTGTGGGCACTATTTTATTTTCTGATGCCAGGATTTTTATATTCACAAGAAATCTTTAATAAAAAATACCGCTATCCGATTGAAAAACGCGGTGATCAGGAGTTAAGGCAAAAGCTGGTCAACCGGATTAAGCCCTTCATTTTACGTCGCTTAAAAACTGACGTCGCCAAAGAATTGCCTGAAAAAACCACGATTGAAGTCAATATTGACATGAATGAACAGCAATCCAAGCTATACGAGGCTGTTCGCGCCACGATGCAGGAAAACATTCAGAAAATTGTGGCAGAAAAAGGCTTTAAGCGTAGTCAAATTCAAATTTTAGATGCCTTGTTGAAACTACGTCAGGTGTGCTGCCATCCTAGTTTGCTGAAACTGGATTCGGTTAAAACCGGGCAGGCACATTCTGCCAAACTTGAACAGTTGATGGATATGGTCGTCCCGATGGTGGAAGAGGGACGAAAAGTTCTCATCTTTTCTCAGTTTACTTCAATGTTGGAATTGATTGAGCAGCAACTCAATCACGCAGAAATTGGCTATGTAAAATTGACTGGGAAGACCAAAAAGCGAGATGAAGTCATTACTGCATTTCAGTCTGGACAAGTGCCGGTGTTTTTAATCAGCCTGAAGGCGGGAGGTGTCGGCCTGAATTTGACAGCAGCTGATACGGTAATTCACTATGATCCATGGTGGAACCCTGCTGCTGAAGATCAGGCTTCAGATCGTGCATGGAGGATTGGACAGGACAAGCCGGTATTTGTGTACAAGCTGATTACCAATCAAAGTATAGAAGAAAAAATTATTGCCTTGCAGCAAAATAAAGCAGAACTGGCACAGTCTATTCTAAGCGCCGATCATGAGGGGGAAGCGAAACTTACGGAAAATGATGTGATGAAATTGTTTGAGAAATTTTAGTATTTTATTTTTGGCTAGTCTTTTTGTCGAGACTGTAAATTAAATAGGGTCTGTTGATATTTACTGTTCATAATTAAAACTATAAAGGTAGCCATAAAAATATACAGGCTAAAGCAACAGAACTTTGATAATTTCTTTTGAGCTTGTCATATCGGGTAGCTATTCCTCTAAATTGCTTTAATCTACAAAACATATTTTCAACTAAATGCCTGATTTTATATAAATACCAGTCCATATGATCATTGTTCGACTGGCTATTTATTTTCTTTGGTATATTCGCTTTTGTCCCTGTTTTTCTGATCTGTTCACGCAGTGGTTCTGAATCATAGCCTTTATCTGCGCATACTACCTCTGTCTCTTTTAAGTCTAATGTTGATATTAAATCAGGTGCAACTTTTACGTCATGTGTGGTTCCATCGGTAATCATGAAATCAATAGGATTGCCATTTGCATCAACAATCAAATGTATTTTTGAGGAGTTTCCTCCTACACTTTTAGAAATGGATTGATTCGCTATGCCGGCAGAATGTTGATGAGCACGTACGTGAGAGCCATCAATGAAAATCCACTCCATATCGGGGTATGATGCTAATAATTTGAATAATCTAAGTAACTTACCACTGCTTGACCAACGATTAAAACGTTTGAAAATAGAGTTTGATTGACCAAAACAGGAAGGAATATCTCGCCACGGACAGCCTGTTCTAATTCTATAGAGAATAGCTTCAATAAAATTACGTAAATTTGAGTTGTGGTGAATGGATAAATTACGCAGAATAACTTTCAACTTTTGCCAGTGTTGATCTGTCAGCATGGTACGAGGCATAGCGAATAGTAAAATTGGGTTTGGCGATTTGATTTTACTACTTCGCTATTTTTTAAGCTAAAAGTGTCAACACACCCAAACTTTATCATCAGGAATGAGCATCAATTGAGCATTTAATTCTGCCGCAATAATTTCTAAGATCTCTAATCGTGGATTGCCCTGACTTTACAGTTTTTGGTACTGCTGCCTTGAAATGCCTGTGCGGGATTGCATATCAACTTGCTTTAAGCTCAATTGGATTCGTCTTTTTTTGATTTTCTCAAGTAAAGTCTTATTCATTGTAGACATATCTATTGCTTTTAGGTGTTGTAAGCAACATATTAGTTTCTTTTTTATGAAGTAATTATACAAAATTATTTATAGGTATTAATTTCTTTAAAGCTTAGCCCGAAGCCCCTCCACCAATGATGCCTCCCCATATTTATGCCAAATGGCTGAAAATAAAACAATAATATTCATATATTTTTTAATGATGGGGAAATGGCTGAAAACACCATATATTGTGCTATTAAATTGTAAAAAACTCTATATATAGTATTCTTGATCTATTTTTAATGGTAATTAAAGTCAAACAGGAATAAGTTTTTAGTAAGCAGATAGATGAATTTAACTTGATTGAAACAAGGAGCTGCATGTGGAAATCAAACAACTGAAACAGGTAGAAGTCATTACAGATGTTCTATGCGATGTATGTAATCAATCAACGCAACTGGAGTTTGGAACTTTATCAGCGAATTGGGGGTATGGCTCCAAGCATGATGGAGAAAGATATGAGTTGCAGTTGTGTGAGAAATGTTTTTTTTATGCCCTAGCGACTTTAAAAAAAGAGCGAGTAGATGAGTTTATGTTTGATGAAAAATTTGACCCTTCTACCCTAGAGAGCTTTGGCTTAAAGTGAACGAACCTATCATCGCGATAGGTTCTAAGAATTCAGAAAATACTGATTCAGATTCAAGCCAGCAGCTTCATTTTTAATGGCGAGTAAGGGATTCAGGAAAAATATTGTTCTTTGCTTCGAGGTCACTGATTTCGGAAAAGGCTTGAATACCGCCTGTAGCTTTAATTCCATCTAAAGCGACAGATAGAGCTTCCTGATCTGACGGGAATGTTTCATCCCATACAGTAGAAGTACCACTTTGGCTCACCACCTCCAGTGTCCAATCACTGTCAGGCAGTCGATAAATAAGAATTTCGACATGCTGATTATGTTCCTGTAAAACTTGAGATAAGGGAGAGTCAATTAAATCATTTTCATCATAATCGTGAGTATGGTGATTGTCTGACATCAGCGGCAACCTTTATTGTATTTAACATCCATCCATAGTAATGAATGAATCAGATTTTGCCTAGCAGGAGGAATATTATGGGTATAAAGAGCGGCGAATTCTAAAAAAGAATTGCCCCGACAATAAAACAAAATAATCCAAAAATTATCCATACCCAGACATTTGATCTGGATGTTTTAATACTTCGGCTATTTAGCGGTGGGGGTTGCTGAGAAGAGTTCTGTAAGGGATTTGGCTGATTTGTATAGGGATGATGCTTGGAATAAGAAAGACCTGTTCCAGGAATACCTATGCTGGTTCGGGTTCCCTTTTTACCAATATTCAGAGAGGCACCAGGTTTGCCAATACTGGCACTAGTTATGCCTTTATGGGTCAGATTTAACTTTAATCCTGGAAGAATTTTAATACTTTTTCGAAATCTGAAGCCCATATTTTTTCCTTTATAAAAACCAGTTTGGTTTCTATCTCAGTTGTCCTGATACAGTGAAATAAGATTTTGATTTAGTCATAGGACTGATCATTTGACTTATCTAACGAAATATCAGTATGTTGTTAACATAAGATATTGGCTTTTATGCAATGAATCAAACATCAAATTATTACAATCAGCATGCTCAAGCATTTTTTGAAAATACCTATCAGGTTGAGATGGAAAGTCTTTACGCACCATTTCTGAGGTATTTACCGGAACAGGCGTCGATTCTGGATTTGGGTTGTGGATCTGGTCGGGATATCTTGGCGTTTAAGAAAAAAGGCTATCAAGTTGAGGCAATTGATTATTCTGCCGAGCTGGTTAAAAAGGCCAGGGAGCTGACCAATATTGAAGTACGTCAGCAAAGTTTTTATGACCTAGCTGAGAATAATAAATACGATGGTATTTGGGCTTGTGCGTCTCTTTTACATTGTGAAAGAGATCGCCTAACTGAAGTGCTGGGGCTTATATTCAAAGCATTAAAGCCAAATGGTGTGTGTTACATGTCTTTTAAATATGGCAATACAGACCGTGAGAAAGAGGGGTGTAGCTTTACTGACTTGAATGAACAGCAAGCTCATGACTTACTTAAGCAGATCGATCAGGCTTTACTGTTACAGCAATGGATTACTGTAGATAAACGTCCAGACCGTACAGAAGAATGGCTGAATATTCTGATTAGAAAAGTGCAGGCTTAGATATGTTATTCAGTATAGCCGAAATACCAACCCCTCAAGAACAGTTGAAATTCTTAAAGCATATTCAGCAGATTTTGCAGTCAGGGACCTTTACTTCGACATATAAGTTTGCCTTGCTGATGAGTATCACACGTCTGGCGATTGAACAGGGGCAAGATACTGGTGCTACATTGCATTTGGACTATCAGGATATTGCGGAAAAGTTTATTGAGCTGTACTGGAAACAGTCACTGCCGTTTCAGTTTAATCACTATGAGCCTTTTACCATTCATCAAAGTATCGGTAAGCAGGCCAAAATCATCAGTGAAATTCAAAAGGCACAGCAACAATTCAAAACTCTGGCCGCCTTAAGAAAAGACCAGTTTCACTGGAATCAGCTCAAGAAAGTGGTTGCAGCGACCGTCAAGCAAATGCCGGTGGTGTATTTGCAGAATCTGAATGGTCAAACCGTAGAGTTTCTCTATTATCTGCAGGATTGCAAACAATCCCTCAAGCTTTTGCCCAAGGTGATGTATTGTTTAAGGCAGTTTAGTGAAATTATTGAAGAGTTGTGCCAGAAGCGCTGGATTGATTTTGTCCGGCTGAATAAGCAGAACCTAGTGGTACTGGATGGCTTGCCTGACCTAGATGAATTCATGTTTGCCCCGAGTCGCAATCAACTAGGACAGGTCGCAGACTTTTTAATTGATTTACAGCAATGTCAGTGTTTTTACTGTGGAAAAAGCCTGAAAAATTCAAAATATGCCGTGGATCATTTTATTCCATGGTCTTTATATCCTGCCGATACCGGGCATAACTTTGTTCTGGCGGATGACAAATGTAATTCACAGAAAAGTAATTATTTGGCGTCGGAACAATTCCTGCAGCAGTGGCAGGAGCGTAATCATCTGCATGATCAATCCATTATACGAGAGATTTCTCAATTAGGTTTTCTAACCGATCTGCAACGTTCGCATCGGGTTGCCGACTGGGCGTATAAGCAGGCAATAGAGAATGAATATTTAGTTTGGTTGGGTGGTAAAGATAAAAAGATATTAAACAAAATCGGCTTTGTTACACAAACCGGCCCATAAGGGCTTATTCAGCAATATAATGCTCAGATGAACAAGCCTGCCGTCACTAATAGCGTAAATTACATACATATGGTATAGATACTGAAACGTTGCAAATAAGAGCTGCTCAACTCACTACAAACCCAAGTTATGACTTAAATTTGAGTAATTTAGGGCTGCTTTAATTTTTAAATCTTTATGTAATAAAGCCAAACAGAATTAGAAACTAGTATAGTAAAAGAAGTCTTGACATATCTTTGAAGTTGCTTTTTTTTTTGCATATCCACTTTTAATGAGGATTTATAATCTGTAGTGAATATTTACTCTTATATCTGGGTCAAATGAGTGATAAGGTATCACTCAAAACACCCGATATAGATTTATAGATGAAAGAGTTTCTGTCCCAGGCTGATGACCTGCATGAAAAGTACCTGATCAAGGAAAACCAGAAAATCGAAGAACACAAGGCTCTGGTCAATCAGGTACTAGAGTCCTATGACCAGAAAACGGTGGCTGAAATACTTCGCTGGATAGGTCAGTATGACTGGACCCGTGAAACGCTGAATAAATGGCTCAATGGAAAGAGCGCACCACGGGCACTGAGCGAAGGTGAAGTAGAGATGCTCCAGCAGAATATGCTGCCAAAACCGCCAGCTCACCATCCCGATTATAAATTCCGTTTTATCGATCTGTTCGCCGGTATTGGCGGGATCAGGAAAGGTTTTGAAGAAATCGGCGGACAATGCGTTTTTACCAGCGAATGGAACAAGGAAGCAGTCCGGACCTACAAGGCCAACTGGTACTGTGATCCTGAACATCATAAATTTAATGAAGATATCAGACAGGTTACGCTGACTGAGGATCCTGATACAGACATCAATGAAGCCTATCAGCATATTGATAACGAGATTCCGGATCATGAGGTGCTTCTGGCCGGTTTTCCATGTCAGCCATTCTCTCTGGCAGGGGTTTCAAAGAAAAATTCCCTAGGCAGGGCACATGGTTTTGAATGTGAAGCACAGGGAACCCTGTTTTTTGATGTGGCACGTATTATTGCCGCAAAACAGCCAGCCATTTTCGTACTCGAGAATGTAAAAAACCTGAAAAGCCATGACAAGGGAAATACCTTCCGTATCATCATGAAGACGCTGGATGAGCTGGGCTATGATGTTGCTGATGCTGATGCGAGTGGTCCGAATGACCCAAAAATCATTGACGGCAAGAACTTCCTTCCCCAGCACCGTGAGCGTATTGTACTGGTAGGCTTCAAACGCAGTCTGGATATCAAGGGCGACTTTTCCCTGAAAAATATCAGTAAACTCTTCCCTGAAGTCCGTCCGACAATACAGAACGTGTTAGAAACGGAAGTAGCAGACAAGTACATACTGACTGAAAATCTCTGGAAGTATCTTTACAACTATGCCAAGAAACATCAGGCCAAAGGTAACGGTTTTGGCTTTGGTCTGGTAGATCCGAAGAATCCTGGAAGCGTGGCCAGAACCCTTTCAGCCCGCTATCATAAAGACGGTTCGGAAATCCTGATTGACCGCGGCTGGGATATGCAGCGTGGAGAAGAAGAGTTTGATGATCCTGATAACCAGAAGAACCGCCCGCGTCGTCTGACACCAAGGGAATGCGCAAGGCTGATGGGTTTCCAAAAACTGGACGGAGAAGATTTCTTCCGTATTCCGGTCTCGGATACACAGGCCTACAAGCAGTTCGGCAACTCGGTTGTCGTGCCTGTTTTCACTGCCGTTGCCAAGTTACTGGAACCTTATATTTTACGTGCAGCAGAAATTCAGAAGCGCGAAAAAGACAGAATTTCCGCGTAAAAAACTATAAGAATCACTCAAATAAAGGTACGATCCGGTTAGAAGAAAATGACCGGATCATATATGGCCACTCTCGGGCAGATATCACAGAAAATGCAGGACCTCGGTGCAACCCGCATCCTGCTTAAGCCACTTTCCAATAATGATAATTCCAAACAGCAGATCTATTTGGGGGGGGATTTTGAAGTTATTCAGGATTTTCCACTGGGAGAAATCCGCGCAGATGGAGAATCCAGCAAGGGTCCGATATTCAAGGCACCTCTCAAACTGTTCTGGATCACACCGGAAGGTGAAACTGAAGAAGCCGCAGGTTCCCAGATTATTCTCTATCCCAAATATCCGGAAATAAGACTTTCCGGATTCCTGCGTGGTTGCTCGCTTGCCCCGGGCAAGATAATGAAACCACCAACAGCAGACGAACGTGAACTGTATGCCAGCAGGAAACGGGGCATGATACTGGGCCTGACTGAAGACAAGGTCTTTGCCTATACTGGGTCATGGGATGAGGAAATTTCAGGAGAGATTCAGGAATACGCCGAACAGAATCAGGACAGACAGGTCCTGTCAGTTTTCTATGAATACTACTCCAGCCTTGCAGACAGTCAGGATCTGCTAATCGGAAAACTCAAGGATATCTACATCAAGGGACCAATAAGATCCAGAAGACTGGACAAAGACGGTACTGTTATCTTCTATGAGGCACCGAATGGAGCCGGTTTTACCCTTGAATGCGAATTCGGCATCATTCCGAACGGAAACGCCAGCCCGGATTTCCTCGACTGGGAGCTGAAAACAAGATCAAAAAGCAATACGACCCTGATGACTCCTGAACCGGATATCGGACTCTATCGTGATAGCTATGCAAATTTCATGAATACCCATGCAAACCGCAGGCAACCGCATCAACTTTACTTTACTGCCAAACACCAAGCTGGAATCCGAAATCCGGAAACCCATCTGACTCTTTTCATTGAAGGATATGATCTGGAGAAAAAGAAAATTACCCTGAGCGATGGCGGCTATTTTCTGAAAAATGACAATGGAGAAATTGCGGCTGGGTGGACCTTCAGTAAACTGCTCAATCACTGGAAGAACAAACATACTAAAACATGCTATGTCTCATATACTAACTTAAAACTTGAAGGATCTACCTATTACCAGTTTGGCCCAAAGGTGTCACTGGCTAAAGGAGCGAGTATTGAAAAATTCCTGGATGCACTGTCTACAGGAATAATAGTTCATGATCCAGGATGTAAATATGCACTGGATGCGAATACAGGTAAATGGAAACAGAAAAAACGTAACCAGTTCAGGGTGTCAGCAGTCAATTCAGCTTGTCTCTATGATGAATACAAGGAGCTTGATCTGTCATCAGGTGAATAAGTATGGCTGTATTACCTCAAAGATCATCTATCTATTGGAGTGTCACGTATTTCAAGAAACTGTTCATCACCTGCAAGCCAGTCGGCAATTGTACTGACTACTTTTTCCGGGTCTTTTTTGGCTCCCCGAATACTGCATTCCCAGACAATGCAGACTCGCCAGTTACTAGCGAGCAGGAGATCTATAGCTCTAGCGTCATTAGCCTGATTACGACAGATTTTTTCTTGCCAGAATTCAGTCCGCGTTGCCGGTAACCTGAAAAGATGACAATTATGATGACCATGCCAAAAACAGCCGTGTATAAAAATCACTGACCTGTATTTTGGCAAAACAATATCCGGTTTTCCGGGAAGATCCTTGGCATGGAGACGGAAACGGAAGCCTTTTCGATGAAGCAGACTGCGGATCAGCAACTCTGGTTTTGTATTGCGTCCTCTGATTCCGGCCATCATACGGCTGCGGGTTGAACTATCTACAATATCTATCATTATTTTCTAACCATATCGCACTAAGATATCAAGGCTGATTCAGCCAAAATAATTGGTAGTCCTTCGCTGTGAAGGTAATTTAACTTTTGGAAATAGAAATAATTAAATACATCAATTGTAATTTAAAAAATAAATTCATTATATAGATAAAATTTAAACTAATCTTAACTACAATAGATTAGAAAACTCTTTGTGACCATTCAGCATTATATATAGTTATTCATTCGTAGAAGATATGGTGAAAATTGACTATAATTCCAATCTGAAATTTTCTTAATTAATAACCATTATTTTGTTAGTATATAGGTTATAATTGTTTTGTAATATAATTTACATAGATGGATTTTTTTTAATTTTACAAAAAAATGGTGTAGTTAAGTGGAATATGAGAATCTAAAAAATACTTTTGTCTCATTGAGAAGTTTGTCTAAAGAATTAAAGAGTCAAAATGAAAATAGATTATATTTTTTAATAGTCAAAGATGAGTATTTTATTTTAATATTATTACTAATATGTTTTCAAAAAAAAGATGAAAAAAAATTCAATTTGAATGATTGTATTTTAATAAGAAATGATGAAGATAAATTTTTATATACAAAAGCTATTGTAACCGGGGAGGAAGTTATTAATGGTGAAATTTTTATTAAATATAAAATACAAAATTTTAAAAAAGAGAAAAAAAATAGTGTTGTTGAAATATTAAAGCCAATTAACTACATGTTGAATAATGCAGTAATTATTGGATTTTCAGATAAAAGTGTTTGGTTAAATAGTAGAATAAAAAATGAAGAGGAATTGGTTGATATATATAAGATTGATTTTCCATTAATCTTTGGGAATTCAATTTTGAAAAATATAAATATGCTAAAGGAGAAGCTAGATTATTATCCTGATTATATTGAGGTTTGTAAATTTATTGAAGAAATAAATAAAAGTGAACACTTGAATATATTTAAAAATAAAGAGATTGATGGTGATTTTTTGAGTATTTACATTAATAGGGTTCCTGAAAATATAAAATTATCTAAGGTTGTGATTTTTTCTGCTTTTCACTATGGTTTTGATGAAAATATTTTTTTATTGAACGAGTTTATTGAAAGGAATAATTTGTATTTTAATGAGTATGAAAGTAAATTATATTTCAATAATATGATGAGTGTTAAAGTCTATGAATTTTAAAAAAACATTTATCCCAAGTTTTGAAAAAAGTAATATTAATATATGCTACTATCATTATAATTTATTAGATGAATTATTTTCCTGTTTTAATGAGATGGGGTTGATTAAAAATGATGAATTTTCTATTAAATTTAACAGGATGATTTTTAAGTACATTACTTTTCAGGATTTTGTATTTTATCGGGATGAATTAAGGCTTCTTTGTAAAGATAGAGGTACAGAAATATATAAAAAAATGTTTGGATTACTAAAAAGTCTTGAAAATGATTTACTTTTAAAATCTATTAGAGATAAATATGATCTAAATTCAAGTATTTTTTTAGCTTTAAATTCAGAACACGGAGATTATTTTAGTAGTAAGGTCGAAAATATTGATTTTATTTTAATTTCTGATTTAAAAAACTACTATTATAAGAATAATATAATTAGTTTTTTGCCTATTAATTTTTTTAAAAATTTATTTTTACTTCCAAGTTCTCCTAGTTATATTTTGGTTCAATACTATAAATGGAGGTGTTCTGATTTTGATTTGTCTTTATATGATTTAAAATACGATAGTTTATACTTAGATGATTGCTTTTTAGATGATGCTTTGATTGGTGAGGTTGAAAAAGAAAAATATAGTATTGATAACGTTTTTTTTGAAAATAAAAATACAGAGAATTTTAAAGAATATATTATTATAAATAATGAATTGAATGTCTATAAGGCTCGTATAGTTGATGGTAAAAAATATTTTTCTAATTATTATGTAGAAGATATTGATTATGATAAATTTACTCAAAGTGGGTTAAAGAAACTTAGATACTTAAAAATGAAAAAGTGGAAAGATGGATTGGCCAAAGAGAGAAATATACATAGGCTGTGTAATTTGCTTACACATTATGGTGCTGAAAAAGCTAATATAATTAATGTGAAAAATTGGATGCGGGAAGATACGATAGCTCCTGAATTAGATAAAGACTTTATAGCTGTATTAAAGTACTGCGGTATTGATAGTGAAAATGAAATAAAAAATTATTTTGAAGTTGCTAGAGTATTACGCTCTGACTCAATAAGTCAGGGGCATATTAATAAAGATATAGTTTATGATTTAATTATAGAATACTTAAATGATCATAAAGAAGAATTAGCTGAAATTTGTCAAAGTGAGAAACATGATCTTAGTGGGATTTTATTTTCTTTGAGAAGGGGGTATTTTTAATGGCAACTTTAATTCCAGATTATATTGATATTTTTAATAATAAAAGTCCGGGGGAGGAACTTTTATTCAATATAATAAAATCTGATCCAAATGCCAGAGATTGGATTGTATTTCATTCCTTAAATATTTCAAAACACATAACTCAAGAAATGGGAGAAATTGATTTCTTGATTGTTATACCCAATAAAGGAATTCTAGTAGTAGAAGTAAAGGCACATAGACAAGTAAAATACATTGATGGCACGTGGTATTTAGGTAAAAGTGATGAACGAAGAGGACCGTTTAAACAAGCAAAAGATGCAATGTATTCATTGAGAAAATACTTAAGAGAAAAAAATAGCTATTATGATACAACTGAATTTTATTCTCTGGTGATTTTCACTCACTGCAACTTTGATCAATCAACAATAGAGTGGGAACGACATGAATTTGCTAATCGTCTTGATTTAGATAAGTCTAATATTTCTAAAATTATAGAGAATTTTATTAAGGTGTCTGATAAAAATAAAATTGAAGCTAAAAGTAATAAGTTGAATATACAAAAAGATAAAATTCTACTTAAGAAAATTGATAAAGAATATTGTAAAAATATAAAAAATTTGCTTAGACCAAATTTTGAAATTCCATTATCTAATGAGTTGATTATTAATAATATTAAAAATGAGTTAACCAGATTTACAGGTGAACAAATAGAAGCTATTGATGCAATTATAAATAATCCTCGAGTAATATTTAATGGATCAGCTGGAACTGGAAAAACTTTTATTGCTATTGAGGTTGCCTTAAGAAAAGCAATTGAGGGTGAAAAGGTATTATTTATAACATTCAATAAATTAATTAATCAGTATATCTCGAAAAAACTTGATGGGCAAAAAAATATCTCAGTTTTCACTATTGATAAATTATTTTTTAATTTTTTTAAAAAAATTAGGAGTGATATAAGTAAGGAAGAGGCTGAAAACATTATATTAGATTTTAATTTTGAAGATAAATATGATTTTTTAATAGTGGATGAAGCGCAAGATATATTAAGAAATGAATTGAACTTGCTTTTTTTGGAGCAGATTTTAAAAGGTGGTTTTAAAGATGGTTGCTGGAATATATTTGGTGATTTTAAATTACAAACAATTTATTCTTTAGGTGGTGAGGATTCAAAATTTTATTCAAATTTAGATAATTATGCTAAAAAAAATAACTATGTTCGTTATGAGTTAACAAAGAATTGTAGGAATCCAGAAAATACAGCTCGTGAAGTATTAAATTTATTGGTACTAGATTCACCATATAGATCATACCTCAGAGTTAACCCATCAATAGCTAGCACTAGTATTGATTTTTACAAAAATGAAAATGAATTTTATAAAAAAATTGATGCTATTATAACCTCTGTTAAGAGTAAAGGTTTTAATGATAAAGATATAGTTATCTTGACTTTCAATAAATTAGAAAGAAGTATTCTCAATAAAGAAAATAAGGCTATAGATGTAAGGATTTTTGATTGGGGGGTAAATAGTGTTCGATTTACCACATTATATCAGTTCAAAGGATTAGAAGCCCCAATAATAATAATTACTGATATTGATGATATGACATCTGATTATGCTATTAAAAAACTGTTTACTGGTGCTAGCAGAGCAACAGATTCTGTTTACTTTCTTATGAAAGATGAGTTGAAAAAAGATTTTTATGACCTTGTAAAAAAGAAACTTGAGGGATGAAATGCTAAACGTTTTAAATAGAGATCAAATTATAATCCCTACTCTTGAAAAAGAGTTAATAGGACCTTGCCCATTCGGAACTGATTTAGAGGTTGTTAATAATGGTGCTATTGTAGAAAATATCTATGATGATAAGAGTAACTATATTGAAAAAAATACTGGTGAGGAAATTATAAAAATTCCTCCAATTCAACGTTATGGCGTGGCTGTATTATATCCTAAAAAATTAGATACATCGACTGACATGGATGGAATTACAAATACTCCTTTAATTCAAAATGAAAATAATGATGTGGAAGTGAAATTTTCAAATGAAATTAGTAATGAAGCATATGTTGAAAATGGAGGAGAAATAGATACTTTTAATCTGGATTTGGTTAATAGTAGACTGCCTTCTAGTATAGGTTTTACCTGTTTTTTTAAAAACATTAATGAAATAGATTTAACTGTTACAGTGAGTTTTTCACTATACAAGCAAGTTGTTGTTAAGGAATCTAATGGTAAAAATAAAACAAATTGGTGGGTTAGAAAACCTTTTAAAATTATCAAAAAAATAAACCATAGTGATCTTCTTAATAAAAGAATACGTATTCCTCTTAATGTAAATGATGAAGATCTTAAAGATATTTACATTGAAGGTATTGCTAGGGGATATAGTGATTACTTTCTTTCTACATTAGTTTTGGTCAATAAAAAGGAAACAGAAAACTTTATTGAATATAATGAAAAATCATTATTTCAATCAAAGATGATAATTTCATCAAATGATCAAGATGTTTTTTTACCCTATAAACAAAGTTCAAAAAATCATGATTCAGACGATCTTTTGAATCAACTGCTTTATCGAAATGTACAAGTTTATGCCAAAGGACATGGTAATAGTTGTACATGGAAATTTAATAAAAGAAATTTTGTAGATTCTATAGAAACTTCTGCTTTACCCGTTTTTGAAAGCCCTAGCATATCTGCTGAAGTTTATTTATCAAAAGAATTAAAATTAGAAATACTAATGGCAGATTTGGCTAATTTTTGTTTAGGATCTGCTGGTGATAAACAGCTAAAGCTTTTACTTTCAGGCTATGAAGCATGGATACAGAAAAAAAATTATGAATTAGATCTAATTGATGATGATAACCTGCGACATCAGGCAATAGAAAATATTGAAATTTGTAAAAAATCTTTATCGAGAATGAAAGCAGGATATGATTTATTATGTTCTGATTCCAAAATTGCTTTTGCTTTCAAGTTAACGAATGAAGCTATGTTAGAACAGCAAAAGCATGCACCAAAAAAAATAAGAAAAATTAAGGCACGTGAAAATGGAAATAGGTGTCTTTTTGATAGCTTATATTCAGATAATAAAGTATTAGGGGTTTGGAGACCTTTTCAGATTGGTTTTCTACTTATGAATATTGCCAGTATTGTGGATCAAAACTCTTTTGATAATAAAATAGTAGACTTAATATGGTTTCCCACAGGTGGTGGTAAGACAGAAGCATATTTAGCAGTTTCAGCTTTCACTATTCTATTAGATCGTATATGGAAGAGATCTGAGTACTCAGAAAATGGTGTTTTAGTTTTAATGCGTTATACATTACGTCTTTTAACAGCCCAGCAATTGCAAAGAGCTTCTACTTTAATTTGTACTTTAGAAAAAATAAGAATTGAAAATAAATTGGGTGGTTCTCCTTTTAGCATAGGCTTGTGGGTAGGTGGAGATAATACACCGAATAAAAGAGATCAAGCTCTTAAAAATTTAAAAGACTTAAAAAATGATATTTCAAAAAATGGAAATTTTAAAAATAATTTTCTTTTTGATAGATGTCCCTATTGTTCTGCACAAATGGGAGTCATAAAAATAAATAATGAAAAATTTATTTCAGGTTATGAAGTTTCACATGATAAAAAAACTGTAATTTTTAAATGTAATGATCATTCGTGTTTGTTCCATGAGAAACTTCCTATTTATATTATTGATGAGGATATTTATGAATATAGGCCTACTATAGTAATAGGTACAGTTGATAAGTTTGCGATGCTTGCTTGGAATCCTAAAGTTAGATCCATTTTTGGGATTAATAGTTCAGGAGATAGAATATGTCATGCTCCGAAATTAATTATTCAGGATGAGTTGCATTTAATATCTGGTCCTTTAGGTTCAATGGTTGGTTTATATGAACCACTTATTCAATATCTTTGTGAACATGGTCATTCAAAGGGATTTAAGCCAAAAATTATTTGTGCTACGGCTACGACAAAGGGATATAGAAATCAAGTAAGAGATTTATTTGGTAGAAAGGATGTATCTATTTTTCCTCCTCCAGGAATAAGTGTGGATGATTCTTTTTTTGCTAAATATGAATATGACGAAAATGGTGATCTAACACCAGGGCGAAAATATGTAGGAGTTTGTGCTCCTGGCTTGGGGTCGATGATGACTACTCAAGTACGTACGCATGCTGCTTTATTATTTTCTTCTAACTTGCTAGATATAGAGCAAAGGGATCCATGGATAACTTTATTGAATTTTTTCAATAGTATCAGGGAGTTGGGTGGTGCTTTAACACTGTATCAATCTGATATTTTAAGCTATCTAAAAACTATTAAGCAACGTTATCCAGAAAATATTGTAACCAGAAAATATTTTGATGGTATAGAGCTTACCAGTCGTCTTCAAGATGATGAGATACCAAAGGCTATGGCATTACTTGAAAAAGAATTGGACAGAAGTTTTTTTAATGAAGAAAACACAGAGATTTTAATTAATGAATTGCAGAAAATTTCAAAAAATTTAAATAATTTTTCTAAACTAAATAATATTCTAGATATTTTGAAAACTGACAAGTCAGTCAAATTTAAACATTATTTCGATTTATACAATATCTATATCGAGTGTAAAAGTTTAGCTTTAAAAGTTCCAAAGGTACTTGAAAATATTATTAAAACTTTGAATGGATCTGGTGTCGAGGCTTTTTGCTTAGCTTCAAGTATTATTGAGGTTGGTGTTGATATTGATAGATTGGCATTAATGACAATTGTAGGTCAACCTAAGACAACTGCTCAGTATATTCAAGTTTCGGGACGTGTGGGACGTAGGAAAGATAGACCAGGTTTAGTTGTTACACTTTATAATAGTTTTAAAGCTCGTGATAAATCTGTTTATGAAGATTTCACAGCTTATCACCAAAGATTATACGCCAATGTAGAGCCTTCAGTTTTAACGCCATTTTCACGACCAGCGATCAAGAGGGGGTTGAGAGCAATATTGATTGGATATATTAGGCAAACAATGAGAGAGGATATTAAACCTTCAGAAGTTTCTGTAAATCAAATTAAAGAATGGAAGAATTATTTAATTAGTAGTAGAGGTGAGTTTTTAAATTCAACTGAAAAGAACAATATAAATGCTGCATTTGAAGATTTGATTAAAAGATGGGAAAAAATCAGGATGATATATACTAAATGGGGAGCTTTAAATTACGATAATAAGATTGAGCCAACGCAATTGTTATATCCATTAGGTTTAAAAGGAATGGATATTAGATTTCCTTGTCCTACAAGTATGAGAAATGTAGATGGTACATCCTCTATCTGGATTACTTCAATTTTAACAGAGGATAATAATCAAACTGATAATTCTGGGTGGGAATGGTAATGAGTAATAAGAGTGAAGTAAAAATTAGAAAAGGACAACTTATCCATACTTTTGGTCCAGGAGCAATGGTTGTAAATAAAAATGGTATTTCCTTAATGACTGGAGGGTTGCAGTATTGGTATACTAAAAATGCAACTCATGAAAAACTAAAAAATTCTGAATTAGATAAATATAAAATAACTGATGAACGTTTAGCCAAAAAACTAAATGTTAAATATTTCCTTTTACCTCCGGATTCTTATATTGTCAATTCTGGGTTTAAAACACCTACTCCATTGCCAGGTATTAGATTTCCATATTGGCATATTTGTAGTAACCCTAGCTGTCAAAGTTTGCAATGGATCTCACCAATAAGTGAGGTCGAGGAAACATGCAAATTTTGTAACACGAAATCCAAAGTTTATCAGTCTAGATTTATTGCTGCTTGTCCAGATGGACATATTCAAGATTTTCCATGGGTGGAATGGTTGAATGCTCATAGTAAAGTTAAATGTCTAGGTCAGGATTCTTGTCAGTTACAATTAAGTGGGACGGATAAAGTTACTTCATCTAAGATACAAGTTAGATGTAAAACTTGTAACACAGAACATGTTTCTCTAGGAAATATTTTTAAATTTGATACTACTAAAGAGGGTGAAATTACCAGTGTTATCCAGCAAAAAGGGATTTCCTGTAGAGGAAGTAAACCGTGGGTAAATTTTAATGTAATGGAGGCGTGCTCAAAGCCATTAATAGCTGTGTTAAGGCAATCTAATAACGTCTATTATGCTAAAACAGACTCATCAATTAGATTATCTGTTGATGAGGTGGGAAATGTACCAGTTGCTGAAATAGAAGAAGCAATAGAAAATATAAGGCCAGAAGCAAAACAATTGATAAATATTGCAAGAGGTGATTCATTAATAGATGCTTATTATATAGGTCTACAGGAATTATTTTCTAAAGACCAGATAAAAGCATATTTTGATATTAAAGATGGTTCATCTTTACAAGACGAAAGTCAAAATGGTTCTGAAAATTATTTTAGATTTCAGGAGTATAATTCTTTTAAAAAGAAGGTTAATCAAGCATTTTTGAAGACACAACTAGTTGATATAGATGGTTTTTCAGATTTATTTAAAAAATATTTTTCAACTGTTACGAAAGTTGATGAAGTTGTTATTACAAATGCTTTTTATGGATTTGATAGAATCAAGAGTCGTGGTGATCGAAATATTGAAGAATATAAAAAGCAACTTGTTCATGAAAACTCCGAAGTTGATTGGCTTCCAGCAACTGAAACTTTTGGAGAAGGTATTTTTCTAGAGTTCAGAGATAAAGCTATTCGTGAATGGTCCGAGATCTATAGTAAAAATCCTAAATTTCAATCATTGTTAAAGAAACAAGAAAAAGCAACATATTTTGAAAAAATAGAAGAGTTTTCACCTGAGTTTCTACTAGTTCATACTTTTTCACATATTTTAATTAATCAACTAATTTTAGAATGTGGATACAGTACAGCTTCTTTAAGAGAGCGTATTTATGTAAGTAATAAGTACAATATGTATGGTGTACTTATTTATACAGCTGCTGGCGATAGTGAAGGTTCACTTGGTGGATTAGTCAGAATGGCAACGATTGATATACTAGAAAACATCATTAAAAAATGTTTATTAGCAGCAAGTTGGTGTAGTTCTGATCCTATTTGTACAGAGTTGGGTGAAATAGGTGGGCAAGGTACGGATGGTCTAAATTTAGCTGCATGTCATAATTGCTGTTTATTACCGGAAACCTCCTGTGAATGGATGAACCTTTTATTGGATAGAGGAGCTTTAATTTCTCTGGAAAATGATTCTGGTTACTTTAATGAAATGTTAAATCAAATTGATTTAACGTAAGCGTCCGCTGAGCTCCATAGCTATTTTTTAATTCGGTTCAGGTTTCCAGTAGTGTGGCAGTAATTCTTCTATTTGGGTCACTTTATGTGTTGGCAGCCTTTTCAGCACATCACTTAAATAGGCATACGGATCCAACTCATTCAGTTTTGCTGACTGAATTAGGGTCATGATATTCGCCGCTCGCTACCACTGTGCAGTGAGCAAGCAAACAGCCAGTTCTTATGTTCTATGAGCTGCGGTTAAAGCAATGCAAGAGGGGTACATCTGGTTTTCTATCCCTTGCGAAGCAGTGCTTCTTATATCAATGGATAGATTGCCATCATCCAGATAGCAGCTTAAGACCTGCCAGCGCTTCAGACTGTAATTGATGGCTTGGGCGGTGGTAGAACTCGATGGCACCGTCAGATGATGTTAGTTGAGCCATTCATATTCTGTCTATGTAGTTCATGCTCAATACGGATTGTTGGCAGTATATCAAGCAGCGTTGGCTATCAAATCGTTGTTATACAAATTATGAAATGATCGTGCAGGCTGCTTGTCAGGCTTGGGTTAATTTTTCAAAGCAGTTAGCTGTAGTTAAGTCCTTTACTGCTCGAAACTGGATGATACTTTAATTATTGTGTTTGGTATTATATTGATTCCCCTAAAATATAAAAATAGCTTCTAAAATCTTAGACGCTATAATCAATTTGTCTACTAGATTGAAATAGCTAGGCTTATAAAATTTACTTGTTTGCCTAAGGTTAACAGCTCATGAAATATCTCTAATATCTGATTCTCATTATAAAAGAATGATAAAATTCTTTAATCAAGAAACAAGAGCCAGATTTTTGATAATATTGGAGACTTCTTCACTGAGAATAATATCTACATCATTATTTCCATAAGTATTTAACGGTTTTTTCTCTATAGTAAACAGGTCTTTAAGTATTTTTATAGTGAGAGTATTTTGAGGTGAGGTAGAAAGTCGAAAGATAGACTCATTCAGCATAGCATTTAACTTTTTAATCTCATTTTCAGAAGTATTTTGTTTTATAAAAACTAGATACGCACGATATAGGATTGCAATAGTATTTTTATATTTCATAAATGCATGCATATTTACTTTCCCACGTTGCATAGAAGACATAATCATATCTCTGCAGGTGATCTTCTTATTTGACAAGTCAAAATCAGCATGAGCAAGTAAATCTCGAATTTCACGTTGAATATGTGCTTTGTTAAAGTAAGGTAAGCTGGTTTCAATCGCTTTTTTAAGATTTTTAGGGGTTAAATCAGCCTTCTTATTAGCTAGGCTTGAAAAATCATAACCTTTCGAACTATCTGCATATACCAAAGCATTACTACGTGTCATCATTGTAATGGTTGACCAGAATTGATAATTTATTTCAGCTCTAAGTTTAGTGCCAAGATTGAGAGCTATGTAGTTTTTATAAATATAAACAATATCATCAAGATTTTTTAAAAGTTCAGAGGCAACAGCTACCTCAGACTTAACAGGATTGGGGTTAAATTCAATTCCAATCATTGAAGAGATTAAAAAGCCGAACAGGCGAGCCATATCCTGATTTTCAATAATGCATTCATAGCTATATTTTTGAGCAAAAGTATCCATTGCAGTTTGTGCCAATGCTTCGTATAAATTTGAATCTTGTACTAGATTCAATTTACCTTTAGTAGCCACAGAAACATCAGGATGTATGAAACTGGTGAATAAACCCGATGCAATATTAAATTCAGCATCAGATTTAAGAAGCTCATTCATCATAAGAACACGGATAAAATATTTTGTATTCTTAATATTTTTATCAGTTGGTACTAAGTTAATAACAGCATAAGTAAATCTTGGATCGCCCGTTTCCATATAAGAGACTTTTTTTAACTTCATAAGGATGACGATAATTCTTAAGTGGTATTAGCTTAAACATTGGCTCTAACATAATGATTTCTTGGGAACTCTGAATTTTAATAGTGTATATTTAGGTAGGGTAGGTATCAACTTGATGGATGATCTGCATAATCCATAAGAGGTGGTATTCGTTATGGTCTATAAAGAACCTTTTTACCCAATTTTATCAAATAAAACTACTATTTATCTAAAATATAATGTTAATGCAATTTTGAAAAATTTGATTATAAAAAGCCAATTATTTCAGTGAGATAATTGGCTTAAGTGAAGATTCGTATTATTTGGTTATCCGCTGATCCTCCCAATAACATGGCACTACAATCAAATTGTTTTCATGTAACCGCGACCATAACCGGACACCTAAATCCCGCTGCATATTCTGTAGTGTGAAATTGGAAATTAGCAGCGTCGACTTCATATTGTCATAACGGCTATATAAGACCTTATGCACCATTTCTAGGCGTTTCTCATGTCGGTCATGCAAGCCATATTCATCAATCACCAATAAATCAAAACTGGAGAAATGGTCGATAACTTCCTTTTCAGAGCGTGAAGCATCTGACCAAGTGTCCATCATTTTTTGAGCAATTTCTGCACTGGTATAGTAGCGTGCAGATTTTGTACTGTTATGCAGAATGTTGCGAATGATTGAGGCGCTCAGATGAGTCTTTCCTGTACCCGGTGTACCAATGAGCAGCAGGTTTGGATAATGGTCAGAAATAATTTGCTGTGCAAAAGCCTGACATAGTTTGATGGCATTGTCTTGTGTAGGACATGCAACTACATAATTCTTGAAGCCACGATCCAGGTAGCGTTTATTGAGCCCTGAGTTTTTGATTTTCTGTTGTAGCAATCGCTGTTGCAGCTCATCTGCATAGGCTGCATGTGAGTGATGGACGGTTTCTTTCGCACACAATTTACAGAGCCTGTGACCAGAAATTTCCATCAGGGGTATATGATGGGTAGGGCAAAGTGTTTCTGTTGTTTCTGCGCGAAACTGGAGCGTTTTAAGCATGGTATTCATGATCATTCTCCTAAATCCATTTAGAATTTTCTAAAAAATCCTCATTTTTTTCTTCAAAATTTGAAGATGAAGATGAAGATGAAGATGAAGATGAAGATGAAGATGAAGGGCATGGTTCAAGCATGACTTGAGTAATACTCGGGCTCTTCTCAAGAGCTGCTTGAGCATTTACTTTGCGTTGCTTGGCTGATGCTTGAGCATTACTTGCGGATTTATTCCAACGTGCTTGTGCTGCATTTTTAGCTTTATCAGATTTCATCTGCTGATTTTGTAACGCTTGGGTTTTTAAACTGGTTAAAAAATTTGAATGAATCTGTTCGGATTCGATTTCAAACAATTCCAAGGCCATCAGTGTATTTAATAAAGTTTTAGCCTTGGTCTGCTGGGATAACTTGGTGATGCTACATACCGTAGCTAGGTCATGAGGAATAGCACCATTTTTCCAAAAATCCATCATTAACAGCAGTGCTGCACCAATTTGTTCTGCTGTCATTCGTGCAAATTTCGCCTGTAAGTCGCCAATATAGAGTGGCATCCAAATTGAAATATCTTTATGCATGTGTTCACCTTTCTTATAGGTATAGAGGGCTAAGGTCATCAATTAGATGACCTTATATGTTTATTTGATCAGGAAGCTAAGCTCATTAACCGGAGGCGAGCATGTTGGGCCAGGTCATCGTAGTGAGCTTGCCCATCATCCAGCAGTCGCTGCAGCCACAGTCTCAACGCTTGGTGATCATCGAAGCATTTGTTGATCTCCAGCAAAAATGCCAGATTGTGCAGTTTGGGAATGTGTAGCTCATGGATTAATTCACGAGCGACGGTATCAGCTTCAGGACTCACGACCACACCACCAAAGAAAGCTTTACTATTCATGTGCAAGCTCCTCTGTATTTAGTTTTTCCAGCATGGCTTCAAAAGCACTGCCATCGCGACGCGTAACATTGGGGATGTAGCGGCTATAGACCCGGAATAGCATTTCAGTCGTTGAATGTCCCAATTGACGTGCGATCCATTCAGGATTTTCTCCTGCCGACAGCCAAAGCGTTGCTGCTGTATGACGTGTTTGATAGGCTCTTCTAGGCTTTAATCCTAGTAACCGCAAGATCGGATGCCAGACACGTTTATTCACCAAACGGTAATCGAGAGGTCCACCGTCACGATTACAGAATACAAACTCTGATTTACCATTATTTAAGCTTTTCTGTTGCAGAAAGGCTTGATAAACCCGGTCACTCATCTGGATTGTGCGGTCAGAACCATAGGTTTTGGTTCCACCCAGCTCCCCATTCACCAAGGCTTCACGAATATGGATTTCCCGACGTTGCAAGTCCACATTTTTCCATTGCAATCCATCGATCTCACTGGTGCGCATACCCGTGAAAAATCGAATAGTGTAATAAGGTTTAAAATCATCACGAACTGTGGCCAAAATTGCATGTACTTCCTTTAATGAAAAAGGCGTGACTTCAATTTTTCCTTGCTTTAAGTTCTTGATATTCTTGTAAGGGCTGTCGAAATCATATCGTTCTGCAGCACTATCGAGTATCATACGAAGTGCTATCATAATCTGGTTGATTCTTGATGGTGAAAGGCATTCTTGGTTTTTCCCGTGAGTCACTTTGGCGAGGGATGAACGGAATCCAAGAATGTCTGACTTTTTAATAGTAATAACCGGAATTGTGCCAAAAAAAGGGATTAAGTACTTTTTGATCACAATTTGAATTTTTTCCTTGTAGCTTGTACGCCACTCTATTTCTTTATCAGTGAACCAAATTTCACAGAACTTAGAAAATAGAGGTGTTTTTGAGCTGATTTCATTTACTCTGTTTTCTGCGTTTTTGATTTCTTTCAAACGAGAACTTTTTGGAAAGTATTTAGCATAGTCAAAAATGCCCAATAAGATTTCTGCCTCCATTCGTTCAATCGCTTTTTCAAGCTTTTTGCGATTTTGAGCATTGTCTTCAAGAGCTGTTGTTTCACGGCAACGGATGTTTAAGTATCGAAAATCGACACATAATTTACCGTATCTAGTACGAATAGCAGCCATAATAATGTTCCCCCTTACTGAAGTTGTAGGCTGTGTAGCGAGCCTAAAGTGGTTTTAGTCATATCTTCTTCAATGCGTTCCCATACATATAAAATTTTGCGACCACCAAAAGGGCGAATGTAATGAATACCTTCAATCAAAACGCTATCCTTTAACTGATTACGGATGGTACGTTCGTTATAATGGATTCGTTCAGCCAATTCTTTTGTAGTAATATAAGTAAGATTCATATTTGTATCCTTTTATGAAGTATCACAATGATGTTATTTAAGATCACAATGCGATAATAAATGCATTTAATACATCATGCAAGTACTTTATTACACAATGGTGGTAATTAATGATAGTTTGTAACTTGCCAGTTCTTTTGGCAGAACGAAGAATGAAAGTAGCAGATGTTGCTAGAGAGACAGGGATGAGTAAGACCACACTACATAAGTTATATAATGGTCAATCAACTCGAATAGATTTTGAAACTATAGAAAAGTTATGCGTATTACTGAATGTTGAAGTGGGGGATTTATTAAAAATTAAGCAAAATGATGAACAAGATTTTTAAGAAAAATAAAGTCTAAATTATAATTATATAGGTTAAATATTTGTTTTATTTAATATTTTTTGGTGACCAAATTTGGTCACCTTGGGAATATATGAAGTTAAAAATACTAAAATAGAGAAAAAGAAGGGAGTTCAGTTTTCTTGAAGTTTACTATCCTGATTATTGATAATGAAACTAATAAAATAAATATCAAAATAATGAATCTATAGATCTGTATATTATGGGCTAGGGCACGTTTTGGTCACTTTTGGTCACGCAGTCAACTTATGAAAACATTTATCTAAAATATTTAGTACTTTTATAAAGCTAGAAATTTTAATTTTTATGAGAAAATAATCTTAAAAATCAACAAGAAAAAAGCCCCCATCTTTCGATGAGGGCTTTTCTGAATCTGGAGCGGGAAAGGAGACTCGAACTCCCGACCCCAACCTTGGCAAGGTTATGCTCTACCAACTGAGCTATTCCCGCTTATTGAGCAGTTTTTTCTAAAACTTACACTAAAAAATTTGAGCGGGAAAGGAGACTCGAACTCCCGACCCCAACCTTGGCAAGGTTATGCTCTACCAACTGAGCTATTCCCGCATGCCGTGTATAATACAGTATGCAAAAATAGGGTCAATAACTTTGTGAAAAAACTTGTATCAATTGCATAAAATAAAACCATTTTTGAAGGTTGTGGTGGTTTTGTAAGCAAAAATAATATCGATCACCCTAATCTCTGCTTAAAACTACTAAATGATTTAGGCTGTTCAGGATAAAGATTGAATCGGAACACGTTATACTAAACCCAACGCTTTAGTGATTTGGGAGTATTATTTTGACTTTAGAACAACAACTGATTCAACGCCTTCAAGATTTATCACCAATACATTTAGAAGTGGTAAATGAATCATCTGGTCATGGGGGGTATTTTCCAGGTAAAGAATCACATTTTAAAGTGATTGTGGTGAGTGACCAATTTGAAGGATTACGTTTAGTACAGCGTCATCAAAAAATTTATGCTGCTGCAGGAGATTTGCTTGCGCCAAGTCGTATTCATGCACTGGCAATCCATGCTTTTGTTCCCTCGGAATGGCAAGGGCAAGCCACACCCAGTCCTGAATGTGCGCATGCACCCAAATCTGAATAAGGAATGTTGAACAATGGACATGCAGCTGACTGTTAAAATTATACATATGAGCATTGTGACATTGCTGATAGGGGTTGTAATTGCTCGTGCTTTTACTCTGTTTGTGGGGGTTCAAGGGAATCAACCTAATCCAGTGGCACGGAAACTGTTGGTGGGACTCCAACATTTGTCGATGACCTTGATTGTATTGACCGGTGTCACCTCTTTAGTGATCAAGAACTTTGAAGTGCAATCCTGGTTCTATGCCAAAGTGGTGTTATTTCTGGTTTTATTTTCATCTTTAATCAAAGCGTATAAAAAAGATGACAATATTTTATTGGCACAACGTCGTGCAGGCTTAGTCATTGCTGTGGTGGCACTGATTGGGATTATTGGTCTAGTCATAATCAAGCCAAATTTCGGTTAATTGTTCGACATAATTGTTTTTGAAGCAAGGCGGGTAGGTTAAACTGCAAGCAATACATAAATATAAAGCATAGAGGGCTGCAATGCGGACACGTGTGGTTTTTAATCAAAAAGGTGGGGTCGGCAAGTCAAGTATTGCCGTAAATCTAGCGGCAATCAGTGCGCATCAAGGTTTTAAAACTTTGTTAATTGATCTCGATCCACAAGCCAATTCAAGTCAATACTTGTTGGGAGATGATGCAACTTACTCGGTGGATAAACCTGCGCTGGAGCCGAATGTTGAAAACTACTTTGAAGAAGTACTGGGTGCTAACCAAAGTAAAGGGCTTTTAGGCAATGCAATTGGTTCGATTTTAAAGAATCGTTCCAAAGGTTTGGAAAGCTATGTCCATCAATCACCGTTTAAAAATTTGCATGTGATTCCTGCCAGTCCAACCTTGGGCGCACTGGCACATGCCTTGGAATCGAAACATAAAATTTATAAATTACGTGATGCCTTGCAACAGTTGGCTGGACAATACGACCGTGTTTATATTGATACGCCACCAGCGTTTAACTTCTTTACTTTATCTGCACTGATTGCTGCAGAGCGGGTACTGATTCCTTTTGACTGTGATGTTTTCTCGAAACGTGCCTTAAAAACATTGATTGAAAATGTCATCGAAACCCAAGATGATCATAATGACCGCCTGGAAATTGAAGGGATTGTGGTCAATCAGTTTCAAGCTCAGGCAAAATTGCCACGTGAAGTGGTACAGCAACTTAAAGATGAAGGTTTGCCTGTTTTAGACAGTATGTTACCACCGTCAATTTTAATGAAAGAGTCTCATCTTAAAAATCAGCCTTTAATTCATTTGGCTACTGATCATAAATTGACGCAAGCCTATCAATCATTGTTCAATGAAATTGAGCAAAATAAGATTTGAGGTTTCCCATGAAAACAATGTATTTAAGCCTGTTACTGGGTGGTACTCTTTTATTGGGTGCATGTGCGACCACCGTTAAACCGACTTATGTATCACCAACGCAGTATCAAGCCTTGAGCTGCCAACAATTGCAAAGTGAATATAACCGTATCCAGCAATATATCGACAGTGGTGTGCAACCGCCCAAGCGTAGTGGTGTGGGGGTCGGCGTTGGCGTGGGTGGCGGTTGGGGCAGTCATGGTGGCTGGGGAATTGGTCCAAGCGTTTCAGTTAATATGGGACAATCTTCAAATACCAAAAAAACTGAATTAGCCCGTCTATTGGGTGAGCAGGAAGCTGTGGTTCAGGCGGCTCAATTCAAGAATTGCCCGATTGTTGTTCGCAATAAAGCTCAATAATTCATCAATTTATCACGCTGTTGTCGGTCTGTGCTCGACAGCAGGGTGATAAAATCTTAGCAAAATGTTTCAATGAAATTTTATGAATATCAAATGGTTGATATTTTTTAGGGTGAAATTTAAACGCATAAGGTTATGATTTTTTAATTGAAATACTTGTCACTTTTTGTGACTTTCGTATAAGGTGTGCCACTCTTTAGTGGTGATATCAGGTATTTATGATTGAGAGTTGGCTTTTTGTGTTGGCAGTGATTGCGGTTCTGATGATTCCGGGTCCAACTAACGCATTACTTGCAAGCTCTGCACATCAACAAGGCATTGCCAAAACCAGTTTATTTATTCCAGCAAAGCTGCTTGGATATTTTTATGCCATTAATTTATGGGCATTGCTAATTCATGTATGTAGTCCAGTCTGGCCGAACTTTATTCATATTTTGCATTTTTTGAGTGCCCTCTATATGGTTTGGATGGCCTTCCATTTATGGAAAACCTCAGATTTAGAAAAGCATAATCAACGTCATCCTTCTATCCGACCTCGACAACTGTTCTTTTCCACCTTCAAAAATCCTAAAGCCTTATTATTTGCCGCAGGCATTTTACCGATTGAAACCTGGAACAATCCGACCAATTTTGTTTTGGTGTTTGCAGCATTCAGTTTGGTGCTATTGCCTACGGCGGTGTTCTGGATGTCTTTTGGTCGTGCCATTTTGGCAGGTCAATCGAAGCAAATAAAAGCCGATCTTTTATATAAAGGATCGGCCATGTTACTGCTGCTGGGTATGTTGCCTGTCGTGATTCGTTTCTTTTAAATTTCACACCTGTTGCAACACGCTAGTTTAATGTGTCTTTTTCAGCTTTTGGCGAATAAAACCAATAATGCCGGGCAGTACACTAATAATAATGATGCCAAAAATCAGATGGGTGAAATTGTCTTTGACAATTGGCATGTTGCCAAATAAATAACCCAAGGTAATAAATGAACCGATCCACAAGAATCCACCAATCGCATTAAAGCTGAGGAAAAATTTGTAGTTCATGCTACCTGCACCGGCAACAAAAGGCGCGAAAGTACGGGCAAAAGGAACAAAACGTGCAAAAATAATGGTTTTACCACCATGTTTTTCAAAGAATTTTTGCGTGTAATTTAAATGCTGTTTGTTAATAAAACGTGATTCCGTTTCAAAAACACGTGGCCCGATAAATTTACCAATATGATAATTCAGGGTGTCACCCAATACTGCAGCAGTAAACAATAGGATCATCAGAATAAAAGGATCCATTGCACCTGTTGAAGCGGCTAATGCCCCTGCAGCAAATAATAAGCTATCGCCCGGTAGAAACGGCATAACCACTAGACCCGTTTCCACAAAAATAATTAAGAAAAGAATGGCATAAATCCACACGCCATAATTGGTGATAAATTCGAGCAGATGGTCATCAACATGTAAGATAAAATCAAGCAGTTCCATGGGGCTACAGGCAGCAAAAATGTGCTGAAATCCTAGCAGTCTGAGGCATGAAAGTCAGTACCAGAAAAGAAATTAATTGCGTTTTAATCCTTCATATTTTGGTAATGATTTATCTTACAAATTATTTTTTGGATCCTTGTAAAAATAGACTTAGGATGAATAGGTCATTAAAACAAAAATCAAGAGCTGACCCCATGTTCAATCCGAATGTAACTATAAAAAATCTGGTTCAAGGCCCACAAACCAATGCCTTGGTGAGTCTGGTGGCACGTGTGCTGATGGCTTATATTTTTCTGATGTCTGGCTGGATGAAAATAAATGCTTATAGTGCCACCGCCGGTTATATGGAATCGAAAGGTGTGCCGGGTGAATTGCTCCCTTTAAGCATCTTGATTGTGGCTGGCGGTGGTTTGGCATTGTTCTTTGGTTTTCAAGCACGCTTGGCTGCCTTAGGTTTGGTGATTTTCACCTTTATTTGCGGCTTTATTTTTCATGGCACTGGCACTCCAGATGATACGATTCACTTGATGAAAAATATCGCCATGACGGGTGGACTATTATTCCTGATGTTGCATGGCGCAGGAAATTTCAGCGTGGATTATTTGATTGAGAAAGCATGATCGGAGCTAAAAAATGAGATGACTTTGGCCTGGTCATTTCATTTTTGTAATTACATAAAAGCTATGCACAGTACATAAAAGCTGCGTACAAATTGCCTGAATTTTGCTTCAATAAAGATTGATGAAGCTAGTTAGTGGAGTCAATCATGAAAAAAATGTTATTGGCACTGTTTGTTACGGGTTCAATGCTTTCTACAGCATCTGCATGGGCAGGTAAAAGTGATCAGGTCATCATGACTGAAGCTGCTCAAAACATGTTGACTGTTGCAGAAGCAAAACAGCTCCCTGATGAAACTGCGGTCACGCTCTCCGGTACAATTGTTAGAAAAACCCATAGGGATCACTATGAACTGAAAGATAGCTCGGGCAAAATTGGTATAGAAGTGGATGCTGATTTGTGGAGACCGATGGGCTTGAAAGCAGGTGATAAAGTTAAGGTGATTGGTGAAGTGGATACCCATACGGGTCAACCAACGACAATAGATGTGGTTCGAATTGGAAGAATGGAAACTCAATCTAATAAATGGATTTGGTATAATCAACCATGATGAGGAAGATGATTTCTAAACACCAATAGGCTTGAAAGTAGTTGATAAAGTTAAAGCAATTGGTGAGGTCTGCACTCATCGTAATCAACCTATGGATATAGATGTGATTAAAATAGAAAAAATTGCTACATAAAAAAGCACTCGAAAGGGCACTGCTGTCCCATAGTTTGATTTAAATAAAAAAACCTGAGTCCGAACAGTTAAAATATGAGTGCAAACAAACACTTTAACGACCAGGATTCAGGTTTTGTCACATCAGAATACCGTATTTC